>NZ_LKET01000031.1 GCF_001317355.1 Oxobacter pfennigii | reverse complement strand
TTGCTTCTCGAAAGGCTTTAGGCTTTGAGTTACATAAAAAAATATTCTGCATGGATTTATTACCCCCATGCAGAATTTTATCATATTTCAAATATATTTTAATTAGAAAATCCATTTCTCAAATTCCTATAGGATTAAATTAGCGCTGTATTATTTAATTTGAAAAAATTGAGGCTAATTTCCCTTGTTTAAAATGCTAATCTACAATTAATTCAGATAAGGTTTTTTTTATCGCAAAATAAAAGTTAATAATTTTATGGCCATTACCCTATTTTCAAAATAATTTTTTTATTATATAATGGACGCAAATGCAAATAGTTTGCAATTAGGTTTTGCTCCGGGAATGGATAACTTAAAGTTTCACTTTGAAGGGAGAATGAAAATGTCAAAAAAACTATTCATCATCTGCGTAGTTATATCAACACTTTTATTTACAGGCTGCCAGGCGAAGAATCAGGGAGAGTCTGAGCCTGTATCAAATGATACAGAGGTAAAAGAGCAAGCAGCAGATACAAAATTCCGGCTGGCAGAAGGAGATGGGACAGAGCTGGTTCTTGATAAAATGCCGGAAAACATTGTTGTAAATTCAGTAGGTACCGCAATAGTTATGAACGAGCTCGGTATAGAGCTTAAGGGCATGACAACCACAACCAGGCAATTGCCGGAGGGCTTGAAAGGATTAACGGGTATAGGTACGCCGCCCAGGCCTGATATTGAAAAAATTACTTCTCTCAATGCGGATTTAGTAATAGTTTCTTCGGAATTCAAGGCTGCACAAGGTGAGATGTTCAAACAGAACGGAATTACCGCTTACTTTATTGATAATCAGTTGTATTCGGATACATATGAAAGTGTTGAAATGCTGGGAAAGGCTTTTGGAAAGGAAGAAAAGGCCCGGGAGCTTTTAAAGGGTATAAAGGAAAGAGAAGAAAAGGTTCTTGAAGAAGTGAAGGGTAAAACACAGCCTAAAGTGCTTATTATATTTGGAACCTCTCAATCCTTCCAGATGGCTACAGAGGTTTCCTATGTCGGTGACATGGTAAAAATCCTTGGAGGAGTCAATGTGGTAAATAGTACATCAGGTTCTTATGTTCCCTTCAGTACCGAAAATATAGTGGAAGCAAATCCCGATGTAATCTTGAGAATTTCCCACGGCAGTCCTGAAGAGGTTAAGGTTCTATATGCCAAGGAATTTGACACCAACCCAATCTGGCAATCGGTAAATGCCGTAAAATCCGGCAGAGTTTATGATTTGGACTATGAACTCTTCAGTTCAAATCCGGGATTGAAAACCATCGATGCTTTGGAAGCTCTGGCAAAATTGCTTTATCAATAAATGAAGGATTATGAGAAGACGATGCTAATAAAAGAGTCTGCCATGAATTTTAAAAAAACCGACGGAAGGGCGTTAAGAAGATTTATAATATTTATGGCATCTATAGCCATACTTGTACTTTGCTGCATCCTGTCATTGCGCATGGGAAGCGTAAAGTACACGACCCGCCAGGTTTGGAGCGCGTTGTTTCCAGCAGCTGATATAAATGTAAGAAACGTTGTAATAAACATACGCCTTCCCAGGATGCTGACTGCAGCCATGGTGGGCTCCAACCTGGCCGTCGCAGGCGCTCTGCTTCAGTCGGTATTGCGGAATCCCCTTGCAGATCCGGGGATAATAGGCGTATCGGCTGGAGCAGGTCTGGCAGCGGTAACTATTTTGCTGGTCTTTCCTGGTTTAAGTTTTCTTGTTCCTGCCGGAGCCTTTATAGGCGCTACTGCTGCCAGCTTTTTAGTATACATACTTGCCTGGAAGCGGGGAGTAGAGCCTATAAGGATTGTTTTATCGGGAGTGGCTGTAAATGCGGTTTTAGGCGGAGGCATTTCCCTCCTATCCCACCTTTACAGCGACAGGATTCAGGGTGTATTGCTCTGGCTTAACGGAAGCATTGCCGGCAAAAGCTGGCCTCAGGTCAAAATGCTGTTTCCTTATACAATTATAGGGCTCATACTTTCTGTTTTCTGCATACAGCCTGCCAATGCCCTGCAGCTAGGGGATAATGTGGCTAAAAACTTGGGAATCAGGGTAAACCGCACCCGGGTGCTTTTGTGCATGACTGCCGCATTTTTATCGGGAGTATCCGTCGCGGCTGTTGGTTTAATTGGCTTTGTAGGTCTTATGGTGCCTCACATAAGCAGGATGCTGGTGGGATCGGATTACCGCTTTATGCTTCCCTCCAGCGGAATAATGGGCGCAGCTCTTTTGGTTATGGCTGACTCCGTAGCCCGCAGCGCATTTAGTCCCCTTGAGCTTCCTGTGGGAATTTTCATGGCAGTATTGGGCGGACCGTTTTTTATATTCCTGCTGAGAAAGGGAGGCGCATACAAGGCATGATTGAAGCAGTTGAATTAAAAATTACTTATGATAAAAATACTGTTGTAGATGAGTTCAGCCTGCTTATCAATAAAGGTGAAGTCCTTTCGCTTATAGGTCCAAACGGCTCGGGTAAATCTACGGTATTAAACACCATATCCAGGCTTCTAAAGCAAACCAGCGGTGCTGTGCTCCTTGACGGCCAGGACATACACTTGCTGCCTACCCGGGAAGTTGCAAAAAAACTGTCTGTATTGTCACAGCACCAGGCAACGCCTCCGGACTTTACGGTGAGAGAGCTTGTAGGTTACGGAAGGATGCCTCATAAAAGGTGGTATGAAGAAAAAACCTTTGAAGATGAAGAAATCATATGCTGGGCCATAGAGCAGACCAGATTGGAAGGGCTTTCTGACAGGATGGTAAATACTTTATCAGGAGGCGAGCGGCAGCGGGCATGGATTGCCATGGCTTTGGCCCAGCGTCCGGAAATACTTCTGCTGGATGAGCCCACCACTTTTCTTGACATATGCCATCAGATGGAAGTGATGGAGCTTATAAAAAGGCTTAACAAGGAGCTTGATATCACTGTTGTCATGGTGCTTCACGACCTTAACCAGGCGGCACGCTACAGTGAAAGGCTGGCGGTTTTGAATAATGGACAGCTTGTTGCCCAGGGAAAAGCCGAGGATGTGCTTACCCGTGAACTGCTCAGAGATGTCTATCAGGTTGAAGCTGACGTAAAGCTGGATGAGAGAACAGGTAAGCCGGTATTTGTACCGATTGGATTGACTTATTCCTGCTGAGTATAAAAGCAGAGATTAATATAGAGAAAACCATATTTGGGAGGGAAATATATGAAAACAATGATTGTGTATTCCAGCAAAACAGGAAATACAAAAAAAGTTGCCGAAGCCATCCTGGAGGTAATGCCTGAAGGAACCTTCATCCACTCTGTTTCAGAGCAGCCGGCATTGGAAGATTGTGATCTGGTTATTTTGGGATGCTGGATTGATAAGGGAAATGCCGATGCAGCAATGAAGGAATATATACAGGGAGTTAAGGATAAGAAGGTTGCCCTGTTTGCGACTTTAGGAGCTTATCCTGATTCACCTCATGCCGGGAAAGTCATAGAGAGGCTTAAGCAGCTTGTGGATGCTTCCAATGAATATCTTGGAGATTTTATTTGCCAGGGGAAAATAGATCCGGCACTTACCGAACGGGTCAGGCAATATCCTCCCGATCATCCCCACTACATGACACCGGAGAGGATCAACAGGCACATGGAAGCGGCAAAACATCCCGATTCCAGGGATTTGGAAACTGCACAAAAGGTATTCATGGAAGTTCTTAGAAGGGCAGAGGGAATATAATTTTTAAGGAGAGCAGGGATGGGGACAATGATGAATAACATTCAGTCAGAAGTAAAAGGGAGGTATTCAAAACGTTTAAAAGGACATCACGATGCCTTGGCTCCCTTAAGAAGGCTTCGTAATGAAAAATCTTTCCTGAAGGAATACCTTTTGCAGATGGAACCGGATACGCGTCCTAAAGCCGTTTATATACATATACCCTTTTGCAGCAAGATATGCACTTTTTGCAACATGCGAAGATATTTGTGCGCTCCGGCTTACGATTATCACCAGTTAATAATCAATGAAATAAAAAGCTACGGCGTATTTCCATACATACAAAACAGCAGCTTTGATGCGGTATATTTCGGAGGCGGCACTCCTACCTCCCTTGAAACAGGCAATTTAAGGGATATTTTGCATGCTATCAAGGAATATCTGCCATTAAAACATGATGCGGAAATTACAGTTGAAACCAGTATCACCGAATTGACAGAGGATAAATCAGACATGTTTTTAAAAGAAGGAGTTAACCGTTTAAGCATAGGGGTGCAGACCTTCTGTGACAGGGGAAGAAAGTTGCTGGGAAGAAGAGGCAGCGGTGAGGATGCAGTTTCAAAAATCAGCAAGTTAAGGCATGAAGGCTTTGAAAATGTGAGTATGGACCTTATTTACAATTATCCCGGCCAGACAGAGCAGGAATTAGAGAAAGATTTAAAGCACATCTCTTCTTTGGATATTGCAGGATTATCATTTTATTCCCTAATGCTGCGTGAAGGGTCGGCGCTTGGCACGCAGTTTTCGGATGGGGAACGTGATTCCATAGATTCAGATAAAAAAGAATATGATTTTTTCATGAAAATATATGATTGGCTTACAAAAGAAGGCTTCGAGCTTTTGGAACTTACAAAAATGGTAAGGCCTAAAAGGGATGCGTATAAATATGTAACAACCCGTTACGGCGGAGGGGATACACTGGCTTTAGGCGCCGCCGCCGGCGGCAGGCTAGGGGATTTTATATGGATGAATCCCTTCGATATTTCAGAGTATGGTGCCGCCGTTGAATCCGGCAGGGCAGACACCCTTCAAGGAGCTTTAACAGTTTCTATGTATAATTATATCTACCGGCTTATAGGCAAAATACAGTTTGGTAATTTTGACGTTGAACCGGCAGGCTTTTGGGAACAAAGTAGTGATATAATTGAAGCTTTTGCGCAGCAATTAAAAATCGAAGGATTAATTGTTCCCGAAGGTTACAGCTTCAAGCTTACAAAGGAAGGCATATACTGGGGAAACAACATTGCCAATGAATTAGCGGAATTGCTGGTTTCCCAATGGCTTAAAGCCTCTACAAGGGAGAAATGAAGTAAGGAGTTTATGGAAACAGCACAAATTATTACAAATAAAGGTGAAAAATTCATTGTGTTTCATATGGTCATAATATAAAATGAAACTTAATTGAATATAAAAAAACAGGTGCCGGTTATGATTTTGATGGACAAAATTATAAACCGGTGAAAAGGGAAGTGGGTAGAAATCCCACGCGGTCCCGCCGCTGTGAAAGAAGAGTCCTTGCTAAATGCCACTGGGAAACCGGGAAGGCTGCAAGGGTGATGATGCTTAAGCCAGAAGACCTGCCTGTTTTATTCACCATTTTAACTCTACGAGCGATAGAGAGGTGCATTTATGCATATGTTATTTGCATGGGTTGTTATTACCTCTTGACTGTTTACGGTTGAGAGGTTTTTTAATTGTGGCAAAAAAATTTATTATATGGAGGAGAATGCAGAATGAAACCCATATTTTCCCTAGGCGGAATTACAGCAGAACGAGGGACTAAAGCACAGGGCTTTATCAAGGTTTTGGATACCGGAACAGTGATGCCGGTCACATTGATTAATGGAGAAAAACAAGGCAAGACCATGCTCATCACATCCGGAGTACATGGAAGCGAATATCCCGGAATCCTCACGGCTATACGGCTGGGAGCAGGGCTTGATCCCAAAGATATTTCCGGTCAAATAATCCTTGTTCACCCGGTCAATCTTCAGGCTTTTTCAAAGCGCTGTGCCGCTGTTGTGCCGGAGGATGGGAAAAACATAAACCGCATGTTTCCAGGTGATGAAAAGGGCAGCATCGCAGAAAAAATAGCTTACGTTATAACCAATGAGTTTTTTAAGGCTGCCGATTATTACATGGATTTTCACGGCGGTGATTTATATGAATCTCTGATACCTTATGCCTATTTTTCAGGCAGTTGCAATTCAAAAGTTGTACAGGCATCTAAAAAAATGAGCCAGGTTCTGGATTTGCCTTACATGGTAAATTGTATGGAAACCTCAGGCACTTTTGGCTGTGCCGCCATGCTTGGCATACCGGCTATCCTTGTGGAAAGAGGCTGCAATGGCCTTTGCCTTAAAGATGATGTCGAAAAATACATTCTTGATGCAAAACGGGTATTGAAAAGACTGGATATACTTGCCGATGACAGCCTTATATTCCCTGACAAAGCACCTCTGGAATTAACAAATGTTTGCTATACGGAAGCAAAGAGTACTGGATGCTGGCTGCCTGCCGTTACAGCCGGGCAAAAAATCAGGAAAGGCGACAAGCTTGGATACACAACGGATTTATTCGGCCAAATTATTGATACTTATTCAGCGGAATTTGACGGAGTGGTATTGTATCATTGTGCTTCTCTTTCGGCTCCAAAGGGGAGCGAACTTGTGGCATATGGAGAGCTTGACTGGTGATTAGCTAAAAATAATACCGGGATGAAATTGACAAAAGAGAGTATGAATCTATACATAAATATCAGTAGTATGAGGAGGAGATTTAATGTCTGATGAACAATTGTACGACGTATGGTGGAATGACGACACAGCCGGAGAACAGTCCATGGAGGATAATCATCAACCCCACTGGCATAAGGTGCTGGACATGATAAAGGAGAAAAATATTCTGGATTGTACTGTTCTGGATTTTGGTTGTAATCAAGGAGGTTTTTTAAGGTTTTTATATCAACAAAAACCTTTTTTAAAGGGGGTTGGCGTTGATTTAGCCAAAAAATCCATTGAGGTGGCCAACAAGAGGAAAAAGGATTTGCCCATTTCATATGAAGCAACCGCCAATGTGGACAAGTTTATCGATACCTTTAATCTGGCCTTCAGCATTTCCGTTATTTATCTATTACAGGACTTAAAAGAACATGCCTGGAAAATGAAGCAGGCATTAAAGCCCGGAGGCGTATATTATTGCACATATACCGATTACAGCAAAAACCCCAGCCTGCTCTATTACAAAAAGCAAATAGACAGGCAGGGAACAATTCCAATGCAGCTTCACTCTTTAAACGATATTGCCGGGGCGTTTTTTTATGAAGGATTTTCGGTAGAAATGCGGAGAATGCCTCCTAAAGGATATATTCATATAGATCCGGAGGATCCCTGGTTTAACTGTATTGCCGACAGGATGCAGTATGAGTACCAGGAAGCGTATATTTACCGCTTTACTGCGCCTGGGAAATAAAATTACTTGATGAATTTTAATGTTGTTTTAAAAGAGGGTGGTATATCATGATTCAATCTGCTGTAAAATCAGCGGTATTATTTTTGCTCACTTTCATAGGTATTACAATATTATCCTTTACCCTGTCCTATCTTTCCCCCAGCGACCCGGCAGAGATTATGCTTACTGAAAATGGCATTGCACCTTCTCTTGAGATGCTGGAAAAAACGAGGGAAGAGCTGGGCTTAAACCGTCCTGTTTATGTACAGTATATATCCTGGCTTGCCAATTTTTTTAAAGGAGATATGGGGAAATCTATAAAATCCAGCCGCCCCGTCAGTCAGGAGCTTTTTAAGGCATTGCCATATACCCTTATGCTGGCGCTTTCGTCTATGGCAGTTACAATTTTGGTGGCAGTCCCTTTAGGAATTGCCTGCGCAAGGTATCAAAACAGCTGGTTTGACAGGATTATCCAGTTGATTACCTATGTATTTTTGTCCTTTCCCATATTTTTTACTTCATTGATTCTCATGTATTTGCTTTCGCTGAAGCTAAGGCTATTGCCTGTTATCGCCGGAGGAAGCATGAAAGGGATTATAATGCCCACCCTGGTTTTGGCTTTTAATATGATAGTGGTATATGTAAGGCAAATCAGAACCATTGTACTGAGGGAAATGAAAAACGATTATGTTGCAGGCCTATGGGCCAGGGGAGTAACCCAAAATAATATTTTCTGGAAACATATTTTAAAAAATTCCTTAACGCCCATTGTTACGCTTACGGGTATTTCCCTCGGTGTTTTGCTGGGAGGGACTATTATTGTAGAAAGCATATTCAGCTGGCCCGGCATTGGAAAGCTGGCGGTAGAGGCCATAAGCCACCGGGACTATCCTATTATACAGGGATATATCGTGTGGATGGCGTTAATTTACTTTCTGGTAAATTCCTTCATGGAGGTGATTTATACCCGTTTAAATCCGAAGATGATAAAAAGCTAGGAGGCGATGATTCTGACAGAGCAAAAAAAAATGAAGGTGCGACTTTTAATCAGCAGCTTACTCGTGTTTGCTATTATAATCATTGCAATTTTTGCTGTTCATATAACCCCTCATGATCCATATAAGACAGATTTAACCCAGGCCTTGCTTTCTCCATGCAGAGAATTTCCTTTCGGTACCGACCACCTGGGACGGTGCGTGTTTTCCCGGATATTATCAGGGACGCCCTTATCTGTTTTTTCCGCATTGGCGGTGGTGTTCACAGTTGCAACGGTAGGTACGGTTATCGGCGTTATATCAGGTTATATAGGCGGAGCCGGAGATGCAATTATCATGAGAATCACCATGATTTTTCAGGCATTTCCTTATTTTCTGCTGGCGGTTGCCGTGGCCGGAATGCTCGGCATAGGTTTGATAAATGGGATGATTTCATTAATAGCCGTATTCTGGACCACATATGCGCGTCTGGGGAGAAGCCTGATTTTGGGCATAAAAAACGAAAATTATATAAAAGCAGCTAAAATGTGCGGAGCAAAAAGCCGCCATATTATATTTAAATATATGATACCCAATATCGCCTCTCCTATTTTGGTAACGGCTGCACTGGATGTCAGCGCCATTATTTTGAGCATGGCCGGGCTGTCGTTTCTGGGGCTGGGAGCGCAGCGGCCAACGGCTGAATGGGGCGCTATGATGAGTGAAGCCCGAAACTATCTGCAAACTGCTCCATGGACGGTAATAGCCCCCGGAATGGCATTATTCCTTGTAGTGATATGCTTTAATTTATTGGGAGATAATCTCCGTGGGTTTTTAGACAGAAGAGTTACAGGAAATTAATAAATTATCGGGAGGTTTTGAGTGTGAAAAAAAGACTGGTTGCTTTACTAATGGCTGCCTTATTGACGGCCGGTATATTCTCTGGTTGTTCAAACCCAGGGAAGGAAAGTATTAACAATACGGATGAAGAAAAAACACTGGTATTTGGCTCTGTCGGTTATTTTTGCAATGAAGCATGGGATCCTGCGGCGGGATGGGAAGGCTGGTATATTGGTTCTTACGGCGTAAGCGAAAGCTTGTTCCGATTAAATGATGCCTTTGAGGCCCAGCCTTGGCTGGTTAAGTCTTACAGTACCGGGGATAACAAGACCTGGGAATTAACCCTGCGCGATGACGTCCAATTCCACAACGGTACTAAAATGACGGCGGAAGCGGTTAAAAAGTGTTTTGAACGTACAATAGAGGTTAATGACAGGGCAAAGGATGCATTGCCTATTGAAGCCATGGAAGCCTCGGGCCAGGAACTGACAATAAAGCTAAAAGAAATGGTGCCGACTCTCCCCAATGATTTAAGCGACCCATTATGGACGGTATATGATGCGGAAGGTTCCACAGATTTCGCGGAAAAAACATATTATACAGGCCCTTACATACCGGCAGAATTTAATCCCAACGTGGAGCTTACTGTTGTAAAAAATGAGCAGTATTGGGGAGGAGAGCCCAGGTTAGATAAGGCTGTCTTTAAAACAATAACCGATGTGGATTCTCTGACAATGGCTTTTCAAAACGGCGAGATTGATATCCTTATACCCGTTCCGGAAACCAGTATATCCGTTATCAAAGGAGACAGAAGGCTGGCAATTGACGGCATAACCTCAATGCGTTCCCAGCTTATCCGCTTTAACATGGATTCACCGGCTGTGCAGGATATAGCGGTCCGAAAGGCTGTAAGCTATTGTATCGACAGGGAGAACTACAGCAAAGTCATTTGCAATGATGTGACTGTACCTTCCTATGGTATTTACCCGGAGCAGCTGTCTTTTGGAGGAATTAAGAATGTAAAAGCTGACGTTGACCGTTTTGACCCGGAGAAAGCAAAACAGCTTTTGGCAGATGCAGGATATGCTGATACAAACGGCGACGGTATCTTGGAAAAAAACGGGGCAAAGCTCTCGCTTAAGATGATCGGTTTAAGCTCACAAAAAGATATGTCTCAATTAAGCCAGGTTTTGCAGAATCAGCTCCTGGAGGCCGGTATTGAGCTAAAGGTAGAAATCATGGAAAATATAAGCGATGCCAGAAAAAACGGGAATTTTGACCTGACCTATGAATCCTACTCCATTGGCGGTACAGGTAATCCTCAATCTTTTATTGATTTTATGTTTACAACGGGGGGATCCAATAATTTCGGCAAATATTCCAATACCGAGGTTGACTCCCTGGCCAAAAAACTGCGTCAAACCTCTGATAAGGAGGAGAAAGACAAGGTAATAACGGCTATCACACAGCACATTTTAGATGATGCTCCCTTTATATTTTTCGCGCATAAGAAATTTACCTGTGCTTATAATACCGATACCGTAGCCTATTATCATATACAGCCTTCCGAATTCTACATTTTAGACGGCAGCTCGGAGGCGAAATAAAGGCATGAATGCAGGAAACGCTTTGCTTAAGATTAAGGATCTGAACGTCAGCTACGGCGAAAAACCGGTAGTAAAGCTGGTTGACATGGAAGTTGGCAAAAAACAGATTGCTGTGATTGTCGGTGAAAGCGGCAGCGGAAAAAGCACACTGCTGCGCAGTATTATCGGACTTTTAGGAGAAAACGGCACCGTATCGTCTGGAGAAATAATGTTTAATGAACGTGATCTGCGAAGCTTATGCCATGAAGAATTCCGTAAAATACGGGGACATGATATTTCAATGATTTTCCAGAACCCGGAGTGCTTTTTTGACCCTGGAATGCGTGCCGGAAAACAATTTTATGAATTTATGAAGATGCATCAGGATATTACAAAAACAGAAGCCAGGGAGCTGGCACACGGATTGCTTATAGAACTGAAATTCAGCGACCCGGAGAGGGTTTTGCGTTCTTACCCCTTTGAGCTGAGCGGGGGTATGTGCCAGAGGCTGGCCATAGCTTTTGCTATGGCTAACCGGCCCAAATTAATCCTGGCGGATGAACCTACCAGCTCACTGGATGTAACGGTACAGGCGGAAATTATCAATTTAATGCTGCAGATGTACCATCAATATGATACTTCAATGCTGTTTGTAACCCATAATATGGCTATTGTAGCAAAGCTGGCGGATATGGTTGGTGTCATGTACCGCGGGCGCATCGTAGAGTGGGGAACGAAGGAAGAAGTTTTATACGGCTCGCAGCATCCCTATACGCAAGTTTTATTAAAAGCTGTTCCGAAATTTAAAAAAGCAATGGCCGAAGCAGCTATACACCGGGAAGGTTATGTTAAAACCAATTTTAAGTATGAAGCCTTGCCTGTAATGGAAAACAGCCATGAGAAAAAGTATTTTTCTCATACCCATTGGTCATTAGCGCATTGAAGAGAGGATTGAAATGGCAGAGGAATATTTGTTAGAGGTTAAGCATCTTAAAAAAGTATTTTCCCGGAAAAGATCCAGGGTTATAGCTGTTGATGATATAAATTTTAAAATTTCTTCCGGCCAATGTTTCAGCCTGATTGGCGAAAGCGGCAGCGGCAAATCCACCGCTGCGAATATGATTGCCGGCCTGCTGGATATTACGGAAGGTGAAGTTATATTTAATAAAAAGACGCTGCCTGATAAGTCCTGCCAAAAGGGCTTTTACCTGCGCGATGAAATGCAGATGGTTTTTCAGAATCCATTGTCCTCCTTCAGCCCTAAAATGACGGTATTGTATTCCATTTGCGAGGGATTGCGCTACCGTTCACATATGACCCGCAGCGATATGACTCATAAAGCCTATGAAACTCTGGAAATGGTGGGGTTAAAGAAGGATTATGCAAACCGTTTTTGCAGTGAACTAAGCGGCGGTGAATGCCAGCGTGTGGCTATAGCAAGAGCTATCGTCAGCAATCCCAAATTATTGATTTGCGATGAAGTTACCAACGCACTGGATGTTTCAGTGCAGGCGCAGGTTTTGCAATTATTGCTGCGATTGAAGCAGGATCTGAATTTGTCCTATTTGTTTATTTCTCATGATATTGCTCTGGTGAGCAATATCAGTGACAGGATAGCTGTTATGAAAGAAGGAAATATTGTGGAAGAGGGGGTACCCGAAGAAATTATAAATCATCCCAAGCATCCATATACGGACATTTTAATCCGGTCTGCCCAAATGGGATGAGTTAATAAAAGTTAAAATCATTTCATATAAAAAAGGCCATATGATTATTTTTTATATCATATGGCCTTAATTATTATAAAACAGCTCTTTAATTAACAGTCTTTTATCCATTCCAAAATGCAATCTTATAATTCGTGGAATGCTATCCTCATCAAAATGACATCTAACAGCATATTTAATATTTTCCTTTATTTCTTCGTAACTTTCGGCCTGTGTAAATATTGAATGACCTAAAGCCTTAGCTTCATAGCCGCCTTCTTTTGATTCCTCAATGACAAATATGATTTCACTTGACATATAAGGTTTCTCCTCCTAAAAATCATTATAGTAATAGTATAACATAAGGGGGCTGTTGCATTTTGAACACTCAATTTATTATGTTCAAGTTCTGCAAGTTCTAAGGCTCCCTGCCTTGAAAATACAAGAATTTTTAAACTTTCTATCGCTCAGACAATCTAAAATTCTAAGTATTTTCTTAGGCAGCGTCACCAAGGACTTGTTCAGAACTCTCACAATGCCCATTTACGCTGTTCATAATGCAACAGCTTCATTGTATTCTACTTATAAGGTATAAAGCGGCAAAAAGATGTTGAATTAGTTTGTAAAAAAATTTGCCTTCGAAAGAATACATATACTGAATATATATAGGAGGTGAGAAATGTTATGAAAATTAAAAAGGTTAAGTCAAAGAGCAAGAATAAAAAAGAAGTTCCTGCTCCTGATGCGGAATCATTGAGCCAGGATTATAGGGATGCAATTCCTGAAGAATTGTATACGGACGGTATAGAGAAGAACTGCTTTACAGAGAGGGAAATTGATGACAAGAATATAATAGAAAGAACAAGGCTGTTTTAGATATAATGTGAATTATTAAAGGCTGTATCTTCAGGGAATTAAAGATACAGCCTTTTTTTTATTTATAACAAAATTATAAAAAGTGTAAAGGGAATTGCAAAGGAAACGTAGAATTATAATAATATTGATAATTTATTATCATTCTACAATGAAAATGACATGTACTTCTATGAAAGGATGATTTGAATGAATCCAAAGTACAGGAAAATCTTCGAACCCATTAAGATTGGCAATATGACAGTTAAAAACAGAATCGAAATTTCCCCTGCAGCGCCAAGGCTGGCTTCCTCCGACAGCCTGGTGTCTCCCGAGCTTATTGAGTGGACCAGAGAACTTGCAAAGGGAGGAGCAGGAATTGTAACGGTGGGAATATCCCAGGTCACGCCTCCAAATCCTGCTTTTACAGGTTACACAGTCAATATGTCACATGACAGGGTTGTTCCGGGATTGTCCGTTCTTGCCGACACAATTCACAGATACGGGGCAAAAGCATCCATTGAGCTTGCGGGCTTTGCTTTCGGACATAATATGCCTGAAGGCATGTCACCAATAGATGTGATGAGCCAGGAACAGATTGATACCTGGATAAAGCTTTTTACCGATGGGGCAGAACGGGCCTTGAAAGCCGGCATGGACATGATAATGCTCCACGGCGGCCATGGAATTCTAATCAGCAATTTCTTTTCACCCTTGTTCAATCACAGGACTGATAAATACGGCGGTTCATTACAAAACAGGGCTAGATTTGCATGTGAACTTCTGGATTCCATCTGTACAAGGGTAGGAAACAGGCTTGCCATTGAGTTCCGCTTAAGCGCTTCAGAACTGGTAACCGGCGGAATTGAATTAGATGAGACAATAGAGTTTATTAAAATAATTGAGGATAAAATAGACCTTGTACATGTATCAGCAGGATTGCTGCTGGATGATGCAATAGCCCCCTTTGTAACACAGCCAGCATATATAAAAAGAGGGTATAATGTGCATTTTGCGGCTGAAGTAAAAAAGGCCGGGCTCAAAATACCAGTAGCCACAGTTGGGTCTATAGATATGGATTTAGCTTCTGATATAATTGAAAGAGGAGATGCGGATATATGCGCCATGATCCGTACAGCCATAGCAGACCCGTATGCCGTGGACAAAGCCAGGACAGGCAGGGAAGATGAAATAAGGCCTTGCATAAGATGCGTCCTTTGCTTAAACAGAACCCACGGCAATGAAGGAATAAGGGCGGCATGTTCGGTAAACCCCAAAGCAGGCAGAGAATTGGAACTAAAACATGAGCCCCTTCCGGCAAAGGTTAAGAAAAAAGTTGTGGTCATAGGCGGGGGTCCTGCAGGTATGGAAGCTGCCAGGACAGCTGCAGACAGGGGACATGAAGTTATATTGTTTGAAAAAAGTGAAAAATTAGGCGGTACATTAAACTTGGCAGTATCACCGGATTTTAAAGCGGATTTGAAGGAATATTTGAAATGGGCAATAAGGATGACTTCAAGACATCCAAATATAACATTGAGATTGGCAACGGAGGCAACTCCCGAAAGAATCCTTGCCGAAAAGCCGGATTCCCTTGTTATAGCCGTAGGCGCACAAGCAAGCATTCCTCCCATTCCCGGACTTGACGGCAAAAATGCGGTATGGGTAGGCGATGTTGAATCAGGAAAAGCTCGGACAGGAAATACCATTGTCATTGCCGGCGGAGGATTGACGGGATGTGAAACAGCCCTTGATCTTGCACGCAAGGGCAAGAAGGTAACTGTAATAGAAATGGTTACGGAAAAACAGATGATACAGGTATCTCCAAACCCGATGAATGCATTGCTTCAGCTATTAAGAAAAGAAGGAGTTGAAGTATTGCCTGAAACCAAGCTCATACGTGCAGGTGAAAATCATGCTTATGTACAAAGCAGCGGTGGAGAACAAGAAATCCCCTTCGATACTTTAATCATTTCTTTAGGTGTAAAACCAAGGCTTCAGGAAGTAGCTAAATTTAATAATTTAGTAAATGATGTCCGTATAATAGGCGATTGTTCTGTAAACCGCGGCACCTTATACACTGCCACAACAGACGGATTCAATGCCGCCTTAGATATTTAAATAAGGTATATTTCTCCAAAGGAGAAGTGACCTCCAACATTAAAAAAGGAGAGGATTAAATGAGTGAAACTAAAAGTGAAAACAAACCTCAGCTGCGTACACTTCCTTCGTTTTTCCCGAAATTAGACTTAGACTACCCTATCACCCCAAAAGAAAACATGAAGATGGTCTTTGACAGAAAAAAACCCATGTGGGTACCCAATATGAATACTGAAAAGGCCCTGGTTTTATGTCCCCATGACAACGACCGCCCCTTCTTTACAGACAGCGGAAAGGACTGGTTTGGAGTAGACTGGACCTTTGTTCCCGTAGCAGGCGGCCAAATGGTGACACCGAATACTTTTATTCTTAATGATCTATTGGAATGGGAAGAAAAATTCATTTTCCCCGACCTTGATTCTATGGATTTCACACCCTTAAGGGAAGAAGCTGCTGCAAACATCGACCCTGATATAGTTAATTTCTACCTTATGCAGGACGGCTTGTTTGAAAGGCTGTTATCCCTTTGTACTGCAGAAGAAGTTTTCTGCTTCCTTGCCGAGGAAGAAGAATCTGCAATTAAATTCTTCAATGCAATGGCAGATTACAAAATAAAGCTTATGGACAAAGTCATTAAAGAATGGGCTCCTTTTGACGTATTCATAAACAGCGACGACTGGGGAACCCAGATCAGTACATTTATATCACCTGAAATGTATGCAAAGTACATCTTCGAGCCTATGAAGCGCATCGTTGATTTCGCACATCAAAAGGGCAAATATATGAACTTTCATTCCTGCGGCAAAATAGAAACTCTAATACCGCAAATAGTAAAATTGAATCCTGATATGTGGGAAGCTCAGCCCATGAATGACCTCTTTAGACTCAGAAAAGAATATGGAAGACAGCTCCCAATACAGATAGGTATGGACGCCGAAGTTATCAATAAACCAGGAATAACAGATGAAGAATTGAAAGCTTACGTCCATGAATATGTCGATAAATATGCGGGAAACGGCGGATTGCTGGCAACATATATGACAAGGGATCCCCATACTCATGAAGTAATTGCAAAAGAGCTCTTAGAATACAGCTTGAATTATTATAATTCTCGATCTTAAACAAAAAAATTTAGTTCAAAATAAATCGGCCATAAGAATCCCACCGAAAGGGGAGAGTTCTTATGGCTGATTTATTTGATTTGGGTGTCGTTTTATTCTTGATTATGGGTTTAAATAAAATTATACTAATTCCTTAGATTTAGCAGCAGCTCCGCCTGCATCGCGGGCAGCACTCCAATATATCGGACTTTGAAAAAAAGCTTCAAGGTTATGAGGAGATTTATTCCAGTATAATAATGCGAATTGTAAGTTCAAGAATTATATTGTAAATAGAATCTATTCTTTTATTTATTGACTGAATTCTATAAAAGTGATAACATAATATTGTTAACAAGTTTACGTCTCTTAATAAGGCTGCTGATACGTATATGATATCGGAAGCCTTATTATTTAGCTACAAGATTACGTCCTCTTTTTTCTGCTGGATCAGTATGTCGAGTAATGTAAGGTGTAAATAAGGTTTGCTCACCTTGAAATTCTTTATTCTGCATGGTTTGTGATTAAGTACTTGGCAGCAATACCGTGAAGAGAAATAAGGAGAAGGATATTCATGAGTTCGCTGTATCAAAAAAGCGTAAGAGAACACCTAATAATGTATAATAAGGTATCTGGAGTATCTTGTTTTTCAATAGATGAAAATGGGAATGCTGTGGATTTTGAAGGAGTACCATCCCAATATTGTGAGAAATTCAGGGAGCTTTCAGGTGATGCATGCTCTTGTAATGCCGCTCATCTTTACGTAGCAAAGCAGGCTGAGAAGCTTGGAGAACCATATGTTTATTTTTGTCCTGGGGGATTGGTACATTGGACTGTACCTATAGTGATTAAAGGGATATTCAGAGGTGCACTTCTTGCAGGGCCCGTGCAGATGGTTCGTTTTGACGATTATATGATAGACGGCGTAATTGAAGCTAATCATTTTAATATCTCAAGCAGGGGGGCGCTCCGCACCTATGCAAGGTTAGTTCCAATTATTGAGCCTGAAAGAATTAAATACCTTGCAGATATGCTTTATGTCGTTGTAAAAGATATAATAGAAGAAGAAAGTGCCGTAATCAGCGAAAGGAAAAAGTTATACCTGGAGCAAGCTTCTATACACGGAAATATACAGGATGCAAAGGAACAATATCAGCAGGACTATATTTCCAAATACTATTCCTTCGAGATGGAAAATGAATTTATAGCTAAGATCAAGCATAGAGATAAAAGCGGCTCTAGAATAATATTAAATGAACTTTTAGGCCATATTTTGTTCAATAACGTCAATAATCTTGAAGTTACCAAAGCAAGAGCTATTGAATTAATGATAGTATTTTCAAGGGCCGCGATTGAAGGCGGTGGAAACCTTGAAATGATATTTGGATTGAAGTTAAAGTATCTTAATGAAGTATATGAATTAAATACGGTAGAGGACGTGGGTGAATGGATAGTAAAAGTGTTGGAGTGTTTTGAAGACTGTGTATATTCAGTAGATACCAAGCCTAATTCAGATTTAGTAAATAGGACTATAAATTATATCAGCGAGAACTACACTAATGATATTTCCTTGGAAAGTATTTCGGAATCTGTACATTCAAGTGCCACATATTTAAGCAAGATATTCAAGAGGGAGACAAATGTGAATCTTATAGACTATCTGAACAATGCAAGGATAGAGGAAAGTAAAAAAATGTTGAAAGATCTAAAGTTATCTTTAGCAGAAATATCAGCTAGAGTTGGTATTGCCGATAAGAATTATTTCTGCAAGGTATTTAAAAAGTTTACGGGTATGTCACCCGGAAAGTATAGAAACTTAAGCCGATAATTTGCTTTTAATGTTTATGTACATATTCTGTATGGGACTGTTAGGTAGGTTTATGTAAGTTCTTGAATATGTTGATAAATATGCGGGAGATTAAGGGCTGCTGGCAACATACATGACGCTGGATCATCATACTCGCGAAATAATTGCGGGATACAGTATGAAATATCATAAGGAGATTGGTAAATACAGAGGAAATAAGAAAAATTACAGTTTGAAATAAAAAGGAGGAAGCCTGATTTATGTGGTTTTACTGTAAATCAGGCTTCTTCCTTTTTTAAAATATAAGAGGAGTGTAACTAACTATACTAATTCCTTAGCTTTAACAGCAGCTCCGCCTGCATCGCGGGCATAAGCGTCAGCTCCGATTGAAGATGCGAATTCAGGAGTGATAGGTGCTCCGCCTACTAATACCTTGAATCCTATTAAACCGCTGCTCTTTATAGCTTCTACTGTCTCTTTCATAGCTGGCATTGTTGTTGTTAAAAGTGCTGAGCAAGCTACTACTTTTACATCAGGATTTGCTTTTATTGTTTCAATGAATTTTTCTTTTGGAACGTCAACGCCGAGGTCGATAACATCGAAGCCTGCGCTGCCTATCATAAGAGCAACAAGGTTTTTGCCGATGTCATGAAGGTCTCCGGCAACTGTTCCTATAATGCATTTTCCAAGGGATACCGAACCTGCACTTGCAAGAACAGGCTTAAGTACTTCTACGCCTTTTTGCATTGCTTTACCTGCAACGAGCATTTCAGGAACAAATATTTCTCCTGATGAGAATTTGTCACCTACTACTCCCATAGCTTCAACCATAGCTTCGAGTATGGCTGTTGCTTGAAGTCCCTCATTTAATGCTTCCTGTACTAAACCAGGAACGACTTTGGTTTTACCGGCTGCAACACCAGCTTTGATTTCATCAATTTTTGACACTTTAATTTCCTCCCTTTATTATACTTATAAAGTTAAGTAAAGTTTGTCCAAAATATTATTATAAAATTTTAGAACAATATCTTGTTCATTCTGTCTATTTCGGCACTTACAGCTTCGTATACACCGGGATATGTGCTCATAGGTCCACCCATTGTAGTGTTAGGAATAAAGTATAGCTTTCCGCAGCTTCTGCAGGCTCTCTCGACTTCCCTGGCTATTAATTCAGGTGTCCAGTCAGATACATCCACTACTCCGTTATTGATATCGCCCATGAATGAAATCTGACCGCCGTATTTCTTGATAAGTTTAGGTATGTTATTGGCTGTCATGGCTCCCTGCCATATATCAATACCCATCTCGATCATGTATGGAACTAGGTTTGCACCATATGAATCGCTGTGGTGAACTATAAGCTGAACTCCATTGGCTTTATAGAATCCATATAGTTTCTTGAAAGCAGGAACAATGAACTCGGCAAACATTTCAGGAGAAAGGAATGAATTAATCTGGCTGCCCCAGTCGTCATGGTGGATGATAACTTCAGGCTTGATATGTTTAACAAGTAATTTAGAGTATTCTATCTTCCAGTCAGTTATGAAGTCAATAAGTTCATGCATTGCTTCGGGTTCTTCATAGAAGTTGAGCAATGTGTCATCCATACCCATAAGGTAATGAACCTGTTCAAATATACCTGGTGCAATCGTCATGGCCAGAAATTTTTCATTACGGTCAACAGCGGCGGCCTGAGCCTTTATAGCATCCCAGGCTTCAGTAGGAGCATCAAGGGAAGGTGCTTTTACTGTTTCTTTCCATTTTGTGATGTCTTTGATTACTTTGTGTTCATAGTCATGTACAGGGAAAGGCCCAGGCGTGTTTTCAGGGAATCTGATTGTGACTCCCCATGAATTTACAATTTCTTGGCCTTTTAAAGGCCTGGGGCTTTTAGCAGCAATCGGATCACCTGATACAAGTCCGAATGCCTCCCACTGATTGACGAATCTATCCGGATTTCCTCCTCTGATAGTTTCTAAAAGATTCTGTCTCTTTGTTAACATACAATAACCTCCTTTTAATCTAGGCGTAAGCTGCCTGAAATTCTATTAATAGTTAAGGTTAAGGCGACTTGAAAGTAGGTTTGCCGAATATGCTTGCCCTATAGTGAAACTACCGGAAATTAAATTGTACAATTCTCCGTAGTTTAAATTGAAAATATGCTCGCCTACTCTTATTGCTATTCTTCGTTTTGATAAGCTATACGGCTGAATTCATATACTGTGGAACTGAATGACGGAGGGGCGGCCGTAAAGTTGGCTGCAATTCTGCAATCCTTATATTTTTCTACCCAGTCCTTGGCTATTTGCCTGATTTCTTCCTCGGAAGTTCCTTCTGAAATAGCCGGTGCCGGTACACCGAATACGATTGTGGAGTCTTTATATTTCTTTGCAAGCATATAATAATCATTCATTGGCTGACCACACCATAAATCAACTCCAGCTTCAATAAATACAGGTACATTAGCTTCATTCTTTCCGCAGCTGTGAAGCTCGAAGGAAAGCCCTATGCTATGGCAGTAATTGATGACTCTCTTTAAATATGGTAACAGCATTTCGCGGGCAGTACTTACTGAGAAGAAAGGAGCATTTTGATGTCCCCAGTCATCATGCATGAGTACACTGTCGATATCACAGCATTCCTTCATCCTGCCGATATAATCTATAAAAAGGTCGGCAAGTTTATCAAAAAATCTATGGACACCTGGCTGCTGCTCTTCATCTATAAGGGCAATGGCTGCATTGTCGACGTCCATCAAGGACATTAATCTCTCCCAAAATCCAGAAAGTATGCCAAGCTGGTTCATCTTATCTGTATTCAGGTATTCCTTATTTTTTTCTGCACAGCCTTTCCAGTCCAGGTCATCAAGATTGGGAATGGATATGTATTCCTCCCACTTGGAGATATCGGGAACCTTGGGTTTTCCGGGGAGAACAGTTGCACCGCCTGCTGACGGAACATACTGCCAATCGAGGTCAAACCAGCTGCTTCTCATGATATCACCCGGATACTCATATGGGGGTTCACCATCAAATATGATATGCGTGACTACATTGTCCGGGTGCATCCTTGGTCGGAATACATTTACTTCAGAGTATACCCAGCCTGATCTTGGGATCCAGTAAGGCTTTTTCCCCTCGAAGATCAGCTTCCAATTCTCTTTGGGGGTTATAGGCTTGTTTAACTTCGGTTCTGGCGGCATAACAGACATCCTATCCTTAAACATATCAGTGTTTGGCGGTGGATACATGCCCACAGTTTCAAATTCTTTTGGATCAAACTTTGGTCTCGTCATTTATTATTCCTCCTAAATAGAATATATTCTGCAAATTATAGATGGTAATCTTACGTATCTCTATCATACTTCAAAAAAATGGAGTATACAACCCTTTTAACTTAAATATTTACAATATTTTATGAATAAATTATAAAAACCTTGGATAATCGTAATTCACTTCACACTTTGCTGCATTTATAGGACGGCATGGATGCAGAAACGGAGAGGAAAATACACTTAATATCAATCTTCGAGGAATCAATGTACAGGCTGACTTTGAACGAATGAACACCTTATACCGATTGATGCGCGCGAAGTCTTTCTGTAAAAAACTCTTCGATTCAAGTGGTTGAATGGATACATTAATTGTTAATAATGTATAAATTATGCTAAATATTTAAGCAGCTTGCCTAATGAATTTTCAACATAGCCAAGATATAGTGTAGTAAAGGTCAAGAACTACTTATGATAGTAAAATTCAAAGCTTCAATCTGATGAGAAGCAAAAAATTTCAATTTCCGAAAGAAGAGTGGAGGTGTTTTTGCAGACAAAAAAGTTTCTAAACAATAGCCTTTATTGATTTGCGGAAATAGCGAATCAAACTTAAAACCTTTAAAATGCTAATTAGGAGGAGGTAAAAGAATGAGTAACAGATTAACACCTACTGAAATTAACAATCGCTAATATCTACCGTTAAAACAACTTTATGCGGCTTTAAGTTCAACTTAAGGGGGATCATGCGTTCGTTAATTACTGTGCTATCAGTTATTTTATGATCAAGTAAATCTTTAAAAAAATATTCAAAATCGAGACCGCGTAGATACTTAAAAGATTGGTTTTTTTGTATTTCGGATGAAATGGTGTTGCAGAGCACTTCAACCAACTCCAGATCAGTGCTTTCGAATGAACGTTCTGCTTCTACAACGACTACATGGGCTACAAGTGTTTCGTTTACGGTGACTGGACCTAAGATGCGGGGATATTTAGCAAGTGGATCATTCCAGAAGGTTGGAGAAAGTATATTCTGATTTTTGGGGGGAAGTTTTTTAAAACTTTTATAATTTCTTCTACCTTTGAGGGTTTCTTTAGAAGGAAAGCCGTTTTTAGCATACTCGTCCCAGATCCTGTCTCCGATTATATTATTGTGTGATATGACCATAGACCTGCTACTGGTATCAACCAGTACAAGGGGATTATCAAGCATTTCACAACCAATTTCTATAATTTTTTGTAATCCTGTACCTTGTGAAAGTGCCTGAAATAATTTAAACATATATTTCATGGTACGCAATTCTTTTTCCTGTGCCATAAGGTATCCTCCGCATTTGTAAAGAATGTATCATAAAGTTCTTATACTGTCTCTAATGGAATTTTTAAGTCTAACATAATTATCAATACACACCTCTTATATTATATTTTTAATTAAGCGCTTGTAAAACGCCAGAACTCGCTAAAATACCGGGTTTCAAGTCGCTGTTTTCATAGTATATAACGCTATATTTATTATCGTGTATATTTTTTTACTGCGTTAGTTAATCCTTATAAAATTATTCATATTACAGAATTACACCTTTTTTTCAGCTTGACAATCCTTGTTTTATATGATTTTTAACGGTATTTTTCCTAAAATATTCGGATATTTTTGTACCTGTCCCAATGCTAAGCTCAGATTATATAACTATAAGGAAGTCGAATTTGTGAGTAAAAAACTGGTTGACCGTGGATGTAACCTTGGACAAATAAGAGTGATATAAGGGGACTATATTTTATTGATTTGGAGGTGAATTAAGCTGAAAACTGGCAAAAAGCTATAATGAGCCATAGCACGGGTATAAACGGTCTTATTTTAAACTCAGGCTGCACAATCCCTATAAAGGCGAAATTTGAAATATAAACGCCCTGGTCATTGCAGCTTCAGGTAAATGAAACTGAAACAGGCTGACGATTGGAAAGTAAGTAAAAATTAATACTTATGAAAGGAAGATGTCTAATGAATAAAAAAAGCCAGTCAATAACTGTATTGGCGATATTTTCTATCGGTTTTATAGCTATGATAATAGGTACTATCACACCTGCTATCCAGGCGATAGGCAATGCGTTCCCTAATGTTCCATTCACAACCCTGATGCTGGTTTCCACATTGCCGTCCCTTGTTTCAATACCCTTCTCGGTTCTTGCAGGCAGTATTGTCGGAAAAGCGATGAAATATAGAACGCTTACAATGCTTGCCTTGCTTATTTTAGCTGTTGCCGGAATAGCTCCGTACTGGCTGACGGATTGGACGATGGTCCTTATTGCAAGGGCAGTATTCGGTATTGGCATGGGTCTTATTAGCCCTATCCCCGCTGGCCTTATATTCAACCTTGTTGCTCCTGAAAAACAGGCAAATATTATGGGTCTGAACGGTGTTGTGAGCAACATAGGCGGTATGGTTCTCCAGTTCCTCGGTGGAGTAATGGCAACAATCGGTTGGAACTTAAGCTTCCTCGTACATAGTTTTGCATTCTTATCACTGGTAATCGTTGCTATTTTTCTTCCTGAACCGGAAAAAAGGCAAATTCCTGCAGACGCTGTGGGCGAGGCTCCCAAGTCGGCTGGCCTGCCAGCCGTTGTTTGGGTCTGGTCTGCTGCATACGCTATAATGACTGTTATGATGTATCCTTCCCTAACAAACATATCCACTGTATTCCAGGAGATGGGCTTGAATCCTGCTATGGCTGCAACCGCACTGATGCTGATGACTGTTGGCGGAATGGTCATGGGAGCAGTTTTCGGAAAGGTTTTCGAAGCAATCGCATTCAAATGTATTCCTTCAGGATTTGTACTGTTGGTAGTAAGCCAATTTCTTATGGCAACCGGCCAAAACTTTATGATGTTTGCTGTTGCCGAGGTACTTCTTGGCATAGGAATGGGCCTTGCAGGTACAGCAATTATGATGCTTATCGGGAGTTCCGTTACTCCTGACAAATCTCCTTTAGCCATGTCCTTCTTGATGGCTTGCATGAGCATAGGCGGATTTCTTTCAGCTTTCATATATGCAGGTGTAATGGGAACCATGGGAATAACCTCCATGAGGTTCCAGTACTGGGTCGGAACAGCAGGATTTGCAGTCTATGCGGTAGTTACATTCTTTGTTTACATGAGAAAATCTGCAGCTCCGCCTGTCAGCGGACCTTCGGTCAAGGCATAATCTTTAAACAAATTTAACAAAGGAGATGTAGGAAGTAATAGGCACACCTAATAGCGGTTGACAGTCCTAATGCACCCATATGTGATGAAGCTATAGAATTCTGCAACAAACCATGTCTTATAAATTCGGTTTCTGTGAAGGTGACAAGGTTGATGCTGTAAGTACATAGGCACGTACAGAGAAGGGATGTTTGGCTCAGTAAAATAAAATAGAAATGAACTATCATGTTTATTTATAAAAGGAGGTTAAAGAATGTCAAAAATCGATGAAGTAAAAGCTGGCGTCGCAGCCGGTAAAACCAAAGTTGTTCCTGGTTTGGTACAGGAAGCATTAAACGAAGGACAAGCAGCTACTGCTATCCTTGAAGCAATGGTTGAAGCTATGGGAGTAGTAGGTGACAAATTCTCATCAGGGGAGATATTCGTTCCCGAAATGCTCGTTGCAGGTAAAGCAATGCAAAAAGGCGTGGAAGTACTTAAACCCGTTCTTGCAAATGCAGGTTCAGTATCCCTTGGGAAGTGCATTATAGGAACTGTTGCAGGAGACCTTCATGACATCGGCAAAAACCTTGTTGCTCTTATGATAGGCAGCGCAGGTTTCGATGTTATCGACCTCGGTGTTGACGTTCCGGCAGACAAATTCATTGAAACAATAAAAGCAAATCCTGATGTAAAAGTGGTAGCTTGCTCAGCACTTTTAACAACAACTATGCCGGCTATGAAAGAAACAGTAGAAACAATTAAAGCCAGTGGCTTAACAGGATTTAAGGTTATCGTGGGCGGAGCGCCTATCACTCCTGAATTCGCATCTTTAATCGGAGCTGACGCTTATGCCCGTGATGCAGGCGGAGCTGCTGTTAAAGCTAAGGAACTTGTCTAGTGCAGATTTTAGATATTTATTTTTAATGATAATTTAAGAAAGAGGGGATTAATATGTCAAATCCTAAATTCGATCCTAAGGAGTTAAAAATCGTAGGAGAAATACCAGGTTTTTTCCCGGGAATGCCGAGCACGCCGCTTTTTGATTTTCCTGTAACAAGAAGAGAGGCTTATATTGCGACAATGAAAAGAAAACCAGTATGGGCGATAACAAATATTGAAACCGGGATGTTTCTTCCTAAACTCTATCCGGATAATGTTGCACGCGCATTTACTTTTGAAGCCAATCCCATTACGCGTGAACAATTCGGCGGCAAGGATATTTTCGGCATAGACTGGATATATATAGATACAGCGGGAGGCTCCATGGTAAAACCCGGTTCACCTTTTCTAAAGGATGCAAACGAATGGAAAGAAAAGCTTAAATGGCCGGATGTGGACAGCTGGGACTGGGAAGGCTCATCTAAAGCCAACAAAGAATATTTAAACAACACTACCTATAATTTAACTTGGATCATGAATGGTTATTTTGAAAGGCTTATATCCTTTATGGACTTTGAAGGTGCGGCTATTGCCCTTATAGATGAAGAGCAGCAGGATGCTGTGAAGGAGATTTTTCAAAAGCTGACCGACCTTTATATTAAAATCGTAGATAAGTTTATAGAATATTTTCCTCAGGTAAGCGGTTTTACCGTCCATGATGACTGGGGTTCGCAGATAGAGCCCTTCTTCTCACCGGCTATATGCGAGGAAATGCTTGTCCCCGCAATGAGAAGGCTTACAGATTACATCCATTCCAAAGGATTGTACGCCGATTTCCATTGCTGCGGACATGTAGAGCGTCAGGTTCCCAATATGATTGCCGCAGGATGGGATTCCTGGTCCGGTATGGCAATGAATGATACTCAAATGCTTTATGAAAAGTACGGGGATAAGATCATCATCGGTGTAATCCCCGACCAGTTCGACCCCATGACAACTAGTGAGGCAGACCAGAGAGCCGCAGCGGCAAAATATGTTGAAAAGTTCTGCAAACCCGGCAAACCATCAATCCTTAACTTTTATGGCGCCCCGGTACTGACACCTGCATTCAGGGAAGAGCTCTATAAGCTTTCCAGAATCAAGTACAGCGAAACAGAATCAATAGGATAATTGGTTATTTATCATAAAAATCACTCCTGCGAATAAATAAGCAGGAGTGATTTTTATGCAAGCCCTTTTGTTTTGGATACTGCTCCGGATAAAAGTAGGAAGTCACTGGTTTAAATTATGGAGTTCATGAAAATAGCTTATTAATTTGTTCAAGACAGGCCAATGTATTATAATCTAACTTGTTTATAAACCTAAGGATTATAAATGAAAGATATAAGTGCAGCATTGTATTCATATTATGCAAATCGATTTCCATTAACGATTGAATTTTCTGATAACGGTATACCATGGTTGTCCTATGGATGTGCAGTGCATTTGCAGAATCCGTCAAGTTACCTTTATTCAGAAGATATGTATGAAGCGTATGGGTATAATTAGTACCATTATATTTATCATATTCTATAAGCATACTAAGAGACGGGTGGCAAATCATCTCCAGGTCCTCTTGTTTGGAACAGCTGCTTAAAAGATGGTAGATTGCATTGTCTTCGTATGTAAAAAATACTTCTTCGGAACTTCTTTGCATTCCGAGCTCTATTGCCTTTAGTGATTGTTTATAAAAATATGGCATATCAATCAAATCGTGAAAGCAGCGGCTAAGCCCTCCACATATATCATTTTTTATCATGAATTCTATAAGGTGATTCATGGTTTCATCACTCAGAGGATTACCTTTACTGTTACTGATTAGTATCACGATACAGTCATCATATAAAATTGATTTTGCGCCAATCATAGTATTTTCGAAAAAATCCAGCAAATAATTAACATATCCCAGTTCTGGATTCTTTTGCTTCAGGGAAATTGTAAGCACATAAAGATTTCCCCTCAATTTTAATCCTAAAAGCTTAGCCATCTTCTCCAACCTTTTATCATCTTTTATTTTTCCATCCAGCAAATCCGTAATCATGAAACTAAGCATTGTTCCGTTCGTTTTATAAAAGGCCTTGTGCTTTTGCAATTCGGAGGATACTACACTGCATAAAAGTGAGACTAAATCTATATCGTATTCTTTAAAAGGCTTTTTCGCTCCTATGACCGTTAAATATCCTTCAATATTATTGTCAATTACTACTTTTCCCGTAATTGCTTCGTATTTTCCCGTTTCTTTTATATGAATGGGAGAATCGCTTTCATTTATCATACTGAAATTTCTTTTAAATTTTATATAATCCAAAGAGTCATAAGGGACTTTTCCTTTTTCCACCCATACATCCCAGCCAAGCTCGCTCAGCAATTCTGCGGATGCTTTATAGGCGACAAGTATGCCATTGACATCTCCGAGTGAAATTGGATTACCCAGGAGTTCATAGCCTATATCGATAATATCTTGTACTCCTTTGCTATTAACAAAGGACTTCAGCATGGCTTCCCATAGCGGTACAAATTCATATTGACTGGTTATAATTTTATATACTTCATTAAAAACCTTCATTAGATTTTCATTTTTGTTGAGCACAATGAGGTTTACATTAAATTTATTTAAATCATTAGTTCCAATGTCTATGTCCGGGATTACAAGAATATTCGCCGGACATTTCACCGGCAATACCTTTATCAAGGTTGAAGCATTGCCTACATATAAAGTATTTGGGTCAAATGACTGCATATCCTCTTCAAGCAGTTTTGGTGCCTTAAACAAGTTGTCGTTTTCATAGGACACATATAATTGATGATCGTAAAGCCTCAATTCATCTGACAGCTTCTTAATATCATAATCCACTTTATAACACCTTCCTGCTTTAAGCATATAATAGGCGTTTGTAAAACGTCAGAACCCGCTGTTGGGTTTTAAGTGGCCGTTTTATATAGAACTCCTCACCTGTATATCGCAAATAATGCTTTCAAATACAAGAGAAGAGATATAAACTATGAAATTTACACAATTATCACTATCTGACTTTTATGATAGCTGTAATTAATTAGCAGATGATGATAAATCACTTTTTCTTTCTTTGTTAAAAAGATAGCCGCTTTTTTAAAGTGATTATACCTATTAATCTCAGAAGTTCTGCTGACTTACCGGAACCAGGACTTGATCCGGATTCCCATTATGTCCTAAAGATTCTTCACTAACCCTTGCTCTCCTTCTCTATCGGGCAGAATTGTCTATACCTATGCCGGATCTCTAGAGGATGGCTGGCGGTTCCGCGTACGGACATTAAGAGTCCGAGGAAGGCTTTCGCCAGGCCAATTACTCACCTTATTGTATCTTTGGCATGAGATGGAATGAAGCCCGGATGGATGCCGTACTCCAGGTATAAATATACAGTAGCAAAGGAGGTTTTAATTTTATAATTAGATATTGATTTTTAGTAATTTAATTAAGTTCTGAAGATTAGGCATAAATACTGATGTGATGAGTAGATAAGGATTGGACGTAATATCAATAGCTATTATAATTATTTTTTATAATATCATGTAAGCCATGCCTGACATTAAAAGAATATCACCTCGTTAGAGTGATGTCAACCATATATAGATTACACCCTATAAAAATATTAATTAACTAAGTTGACATAGTAAATGCAGCCATAGCCAATAAATATAGTTGCATTGAATCTGACAAAGCTACTAGCCTCGCTTTGTTTTTCAATAGTTTTTATTTAGCATTTACCCCCGCATGCGGGAGTAGTTGCGTTTAATCTAGTAAAACTCCGGATTTTGTACCGTGATAAAGACAAACATTTAACCGACAAGATATCCATCAAGAAGATTGTCCTAAAACTTAAGAAGATCACATAGATTGTTTCACAAGAAATTAGTTCCCGTGCCACAATCAGCGGTAAGCATGAGACATACCGTATTTCCTGCATAAGAGCTCTTACCCAAAATAAATCCATTTGGACTCAACATAAAGAAATGGAAAATAAAGTATCACAAAATACAATTGCAGTAAGTAATATTATAGAATGCAATCTATAATATCTTGACCTCGGCCTAGTTGAATGATAATATTAAATTCATAAGTACACTCTTTTAAAAGACTGCTGATAAGAAAATAATATTGGCGGTCTTATTTTTTTATCCATAAAACTCTAGCATACATTTCGGAAATCATTATTATAGATAATTAATATCCATGCAGAATACAATCTATAAATAATTGACATTATTCTAGAGGGATGATATTCTTTTAATATAAGTCATAAGCGACATCAGATTACAAAAAAAAACTATATAAACTATTGATAACACTTCCGAAAAAATTTAATGAAGTTATAATTGGCTTAAATTATCTCAATACAATATTTTCATACAAAACTATAACGGTTTTCTATTCTTAAATATAGTCCTAATATTAAATTTTACCCCCAGAGATTAAACTAGTTACCATAAGCTGCAATAAAATTATATGAATTGTCCACATGAATTATAGCACCAAATTTAACCTTGAATTTAATAATATCGTATAGGTATTACTAAATAAATAAGTATATACAGGAGGTATTAATTAGTATGTAGATTTAAAAATTTTAACTGACAAAAATATGAAGATATCATGCTTAATTTCATCATAAGGCTACAGAGGTAATGATGATTTACTATCCATAAGAATAAGGATAGCTGCATTGATATATTCAGTATGGGATGTTTATCATCCATACGTAAAACAGCAATAATAATTTAATAAATTTTTATTAAAAAAGTCAAAGACTTAGGAGGAAATTTAAAATGTCATTAGAAACAGGAAGAATAAAACCTTGGAAAATATATGCATATGGTACGGCCCTTTTTGGGTTTGGTATCATGATGGCAATGAACACTACGTATTATAGTTTTTTCTTAACAGATGTGGCCATGATCCCCGCAGCAATTGCAGCAAGTATTCTTTTTATATGCAGAATAGGCGATATGATTTTAGTACCTATTGTCAGTGGATTGATGGAAAAAATTAATTTAAGATGGGGCAAATACCGTTCATGGCTATTAATAGCCCCTCCTATAACTGCAGTTTCATTCACATTGATGTTTACAAATTTAAATGTAAGCACATCGGTAAAAATAGTGTTTTTGGTAACAGCTTATCTTATTGCCCATGCTTTTGTTAATTTTGAATTTGCAGCACTTTATGCCCTTCTTCCTATGATGGGAAAACATCCGGCAGACAGGACCTTAATCTCTGCGAGAAGGGTACAGTTCTCATCTGCAGCTCAGATTATTTTCGGTTATATCGCAATGCCCATAATACTTTTCTTTACAGGCGGAAATGCAAAGGCACCGGGATTACAGGGATTCTTTATCACAACTGCAATTTTTTCGACTATAATGCTCATTACATTCTGGTTTGTATTCTATATTTCAAAAGAATTTGACATGCCAAGTGCAAGTATTGCAACAGCAAACAAACCCAAGGGTTTGACTGTAGGTGAAATGTTGGAACAGGCATTTAAAAATCCGCCATTTATTGCTCTGATTGTAGGAGATACTTGCCGTGGCATATCAACTTTCGCTGTATCAGGTACCGCTGCATATTACTTCAGGTATGTTGTACAGGATAGTCAATACTTCCCTTATTCTTAGGCAGTCTTGGAATTATACAGCTTTGCAGTGCTATTGCAGTCCCTTTCATTGCCAAGTTACTTGACAAGCGCCATATGTACACTATAGGCATTTCAGCGATAGTTGTTTTTCAGTTGGCAGCGTGGGCTTTTGCTAAAGATGCGATGACCTTTGCTGTAATGATAGGAATAAGTTATATAGGAGTGGCTTTCTGTACAAGTTCTTCACCTGCTATGTATGCGGATGCATCCGACTACGGTGAATGGAAAACAGGCAAGAGCGCCAGAGGCTTTATTATGGGTATGGCTAATATGCCTCCTAAGCTTGGCCTAATAACTACTGGGACATTCACAGGCTTTGCTCTTTCAGCTATCGGTTACGTGGCCGGAGCGCCATCAACACCCGAATTGGTCAGCGGGCTAAGGAATATCATACATATGCTACCCGCAATAGCAGCAATAATAGGCTTAATTGTAATGACCCTTTTCAATAAGTTGACAGTTCCCGAGGTTATAAAGATCCAACAGGAAATTAGCGCTAGAAATGAGGCTGCAGCTACAAAATAAGAAATTTTTACTTAGGTTGAAAAAGCAGCACAATGCTGTGAAATGGGCCAGGTATAAAATGATTGATAAAGCCAGTAAATACAACAAGCCGGCATTTTTGCCGGCTTATATTTTGTGTTAATATCTTATAGAAATTTTTATGTCTATTGGTTGGACGTGTTAATAGAATATGAAGGCGCAATGGGTAATAACATTATCTTCATCGTTATAATACATATCTAAATTACGTAAGGTCTTTACAGCGTCTATTCCATATGCTTCAAACTGTTTTATCAATCCCTTATATTCTTTAAGTTTGTCCTTATCTATAAAGCTTGCTGCAAAGAAATCTTGTGTAAACTTATCATGCAGTGAAGAAAGAGATTTTAAAATATGTATTCTGAAATCATCCAGCCTTAAGATAATTTGCGTAAGATCTGCAGGATTATTTAACTCATAATTTTTTGTCAGTATCACAACTTTATTAAATTGTTCTTTCAGCCATTTGATATTATTATCTATATCATTCGCATTTAAATTGATATCGATAGTAAATACAATATCATCAATTAATACTACTTTGATTTGATCATACATAGCGAAATCCTTACTGGCTGATATGTATTCTGAAATTTTATCATTCAAAACAGTGATTTCAAGTCCGTTGAAAGATATTAAACTCATTATTCTATTGGCCTTTTTAATCGATGATAAGATTTCATCTATAGGCTTGTTGAAAAATAAATTGAAGCATGAAATTATATGATCATCTATGCTTTTTTCATTGAATTCCAGATTGCCGTTCACAAAGTTTTCCATGGTTTCTTTCAATGCTCCACGGTAATAAAATAATCTGTACTTCATCAGTTCATCATAGTCCAGAGACTTGTCTGAACACTTATTTATATCAATATTGCAACTTAACAAGCTTTTTTTGTATTGATTACTGGGGCCGATATTTGTCGCCAGGTTTTCGTTAAATTCATCAACATGAAGGCGTGCCAGTTTTTTGTCATTTGCAGATGGTACCAGGTACATTTTTGAATTGAGGACAATTCTATCGAAAAAGGATAAGTCACTGCCAAATAAATTTGCTATTTCTCTTCTCCTATCATCATATTCATTGATAACGTGGATTAAAATATCTCTTTTATTTTCAAAATGGTGAAATAAGACGGAACTTGAAATTCCTACTTCATCGGCTATTTGTTTTATAGTGGTATTGCTGTAGCCGTTTTCATAAAATAAGATTTTTGATAATTTCAATATTTTTTGTTTTGTATCATTCTCCATAAATACTCACCCTTTCTATTAAAATATAGCATAAATTGCTGTACAAGACAATTATTGTACAAATTAGAATTAAATCTACTTATTATTGACAACAATCTAAAAACATGTTACTCTTTTGATAGTATATATTACCACATATAAATGCAAAAAAAGGTTAAATCCTCTATTGTAATTAATATTATTTAAATATTATTAATTCTATTTAATAATAACACAGCTTAATATAGATGTTTTATATAAAAAGGCTGTTATATATAATTATTTATCTTAATTCCTTCACGATAAATTACACTCGTTTTTGCAATATTTCTAAATCTTTATAAACATTCTATATTTCTATTTTCAATCGTAAAAATTTCAAAGCTTCAATGCTTAAGAAAGGGTCTCCCAGAATATTGCAGCTCTATTGATTTGGCATATCAAGTGCTTAATAATAATTACTTAAAGTTATAGCTTAATCATAGGGTGTGTAAATATAGATTAAAAATGAAGGGAAGGAATTATTATGTTAAAAGAGGCAAATCAATTGAATCAGGTGAGACCTCATGAAGTGGATTTAAAACAGACTATTAGTTATGGCCTAGGATTCTTCGGTTCTAGTATGGCTGCACTAGGGTTCGGTACGTATCTTACGTATTTTTGGACTGATATTTTTATAATACCTCTTGCGGCAATCAGCACAATTTTTATGGTTTCACGGTTCATTGATGCCATCACCGATTTATGGTGTGGCTTCATGGTTGACAGAACCAACACCAAATACGGCAAAGCCAGACCTTGGCTTTTATGGAATGCCGTACCGGCTGCAATATCGTTGCTGATGCTTTATTTTGTTCCTAATTTTAGTGAGACCGGAAAGATAGTTTACGCATTTATAACCTATAACCTTGTGGCATTTTTCTATGGTACTTGTATATCGCTTCCTATGCAATCACTTACTTCATTAATGACATCCGACCCCAAAAAAAGGTTGCAGCTGGGTATGATAGGCCAAGCCTTTAATACCTCTGCAACTGTTCTTGGGAATATGTTTGTTTTGAAAATTATTGCTGCACTGGGCGGAGGTGCACAAGGCTACTTCAAGTTTTTTGGTACTATGGGAGTAGGCGCTGTCATTCTGATACTTATAACTTTCATTGGAACTAAAGAGAATGTAGTTAAAGATTCAAATAAAAATTCAAAAGAAAATAATTTATCTTTAAAAGTTGCTGCTAAAACTCTTTTAGGAAACAAGTGGTTTTTGATGGTAACATTATTGATGGCGCTTACCATGGCTTATCCTGCATTGATGTCAATAAATATGTATTATTTTACCTGGAATCTTAAAAATCCTGCATTAATGGGGCCATTCATGTCGGTAATATTTGGTGCAATGCTCGCGACCCTTGTACTGGTTACACCGGTAATAAACCGTTTAGGTAAAATCAGAGCCGGTTTTATAGGAGAATTTATACAAGTTTTAGGCGGTATTATACCCCTATTTGCACCGGGTAATGTAACAGTATTGATGATAGCTGCAGCATGTAGAGGAATCGGACCTGCAATACTTTTGGGCACCAGATTGGCATTTATGTGCGACGTTGTTGAATACGGCGAATGGAAGACGGGGGTACGCATTGAAGGCTTGATTTTCAGCGGAGCAAGCTTTGGTTCAAAGTTAGGTTCAGGTGCAGGTGCGGCTATTATAACCATGATGTTGGGAATAGGCGGTTATGTGGGAGGAGCTGCAGCCCAATCTGCAGAAGCCTTAAGTGCTATTCATTTCACATTTACATGGCTTCATGCTATTGATTCATTATTAATTGCGGTATGCCTATTCTTTTTGAGTGGGTTGGACAAACAGATGCCTCAAATTATGGAGGATTTAAAGGCGAGAAAAGCTTTAAATCAATAAAATAGTTACTGAGCTAAAACAAATATATCCAGTTTTAACTGGATGTATTTGTTTTGGTTGTAATTTTTTTCTTCCTTAATAAAACTTACATCGATTTGCCGAGCAATTAAACAATTAACCTTTTCAAAATTACTTTGATTAGTAATATAAAAAGATATTATTAGATAAATATAATGCAAAGAAGATAAAAAGTACGGTAGACTTAAAAAATTCTGACTGATTCAGTGTGAGAAGATACAGCAGGAAGTCCGTGCAGGGAATGAAGCTGCAGCAGCAAAATAGCTTATAATTAAGAACAAAATATATAAATATCGGGAGGGTGAATTAGAATGTCAGATGTAAAAGCTTTACAAAAGGAAAGGACAAGTATTTTTCAGGACGTATACGACAATAAAATTCCCAAGAGAGTCCCTGTTAATATCGGTATGGCCTTTGAACCTTTGGCGGAATTTTGCGGACTTAATATAGTAGAAGCACAATGGAATCCTCAATTAATAGAGGAAGGCTTGGACAGGCTTTGCCAGACATTATATACGGATGTGTGCCCCAGCACCGGTACCAGCAGACTGCCCTCAGTTTACCAGCCCTTGGAATCCCAATCCTTTGTTATGGGCTCCAATGGATTCTTCCAGCATCCCGAGGTTATCGGAATGCTGCCGGAAGAGTATGATTACTTGATTGAAAAGCCCTATGACTGCCTTTTGGAAAAAGTAATCCCAAGGCAGCATAAAGCATTGGGATTAGACAACCCGGTAAAGGCAATGCTCAGTTTTACAAAAAGTATATTGGGTTACAGAAACGATTTAGCGCAGATTGGGCCTATTTTAGCTAAAATGGTAGAGCGGTACGGGTATTATGCACCTGTCGCGGGAGCATCTACTCTTGCCCCCTTTGATTTTATAGCCGACCAATTAAGGAGCTTTAAGGGTGTGAGCATGGATGTAAGGAGAATGCCCGAAAAGGTAGCCGAAGCTTGCGAAGCGGTATATCCAATTGTGCTAAAAAAAGGGATGCCCAAGGTTATTTCAAATTATTCCCATGCATTCCTGCCCTTGCATATGCCAACCTTTATGCGTGAAAAGGACTTTGAAAAATTATGGTGGCCAAGTTTTAAAAAGATGATTGATGAATATGCTTCCCTGGGAGTTCACTGCAGGCTCTTCTGTGAGGATAACTGGGACAGATATCTTGATTATTTGTATGAGCTGCCGGCAAACACCGTCATGATGTTTGAATACGGTAATCCAAAGCTTATTAAGGAAAAACTGGGAAAGAAACACATTATAACAGGATTATATCCAATGACAAAGATGAAGGGCTACACAAAAGAGCAGTGTGTGGATGAAGCTAAAAGGCTTATTGATATTTTAGCGCCCGGAGGAAAATACATTTTTGGTCTGGATAAAGTATTTATAACAATTAAAGATGTCAATATGGAAAATTTCTGTGCTGTTACTGAATTTGTCCGTGACTACGGCGTTTATGAAAATGCCGGAGAAACAGCCGGAATAGAATTTAACAAGGAAGACTATAAAGTACTTGCGTCCAGAAAAATAGAAAGCCAGTATTATCCTTCCTGGGAGGAATACAAAGCTATTCATCCTAATGTGTCCGACTTTGGAAAAGAAAAGATGGAAGCTTTGGATGAAGTGCTGTTCCAGTACCTCGCATTCTTGTTGTATTAGAAATGATGTTTAAAAAAATCCATAAGCATATATCAAAAGAAGAAAGAGAGGCTTATGGATTTTGATAAACTTAAGATGTATTGCTTAAGCAAAAAAGATAGGGAAGCCATTTTGGAGAAATAATTAAAGCTCTGCAGAGATTCTTCAAGCAGGTAAAAACCATTAAAACATAAGGTAACCTTATGTTTTAATGGTTTTTTGCCTTTAATGCCGAAGAAGCATTGCTTGACGTGAGGTTAACTTTAAATTATATAATCATTTTATTAGTTAATTATTTAACTTTAAGATTAAAATATAGGGGGTACTGAATATGAAATTAGAAGGGAAAGCAGCAATTGTAACAGGGGCCAGTTCGGGCATGGGAAAGGCCATGGCTCTCCAATTTGCAAGAGAGGGGGCTTCAGTCGTCGCGGTAGCAAGAAGGAAAGAAAAGCTTGCAGAACTTGTCCAGTATGCCGGTGAAGAAGGCTTTAAAATACTTGCATTTCAGGGAGATATAGCAAAAAAAGAAGATATAGACTGCATGGTTGATTTTGCTTTTAAAAACTTTGGGAAGGTTGATATACTGGTAAACAATGCAGGTATTGCCGATAATAATATGCCTGCCGGGGAAGTGTCGGACGCGTTATGGGATAAAGTTATAGGAGTTAATTTAACCGGTCCTCTGTATTCCTGCAGAAGGGCTGTCAATATAATGCTTGAACAAGGCTCGGGAAATATAATTAATATAGCTTCAGTAGGCGGGCTTAATGGCTCCAGAGCAGGCGTAGCTTATACCGCATCTAAGTTTGGCCTGGTAGGATTAACAAAGAATATCGGCTACATGTATGCAACAAAAGGAATAAGATGCAATGCAATTTGTCCCGGCGGTGTGGAAACTGAAATTGTGACAAAAGGTGTAGGGTTTGAGAATCCAAGTCCATTTGGCAATGAAAGAATGATGTTAGGCACAGCTACCAGCCCAAGGGCTGCTTCACCTGAAGAAATTGCAAAGGTTGCACTTTTTCTTGCATCCGATGATTCAAGCTTTATAAACGGAGCAACTATAGTGGCTGACGGAGGCTGGACTGCATATTAGAAATACGCGGAGACATTTTAAAACATGATTTATTAGAGCTGCGGAGTTATAATATAAATTAGCCTGCCGGTTTATTCGGCGGGCTAAGACCTTTTATGGAGTTGTTTCGCTTTCTATCAAAAAAATGATATAATTATGTTATAAACTTAACTATTGCCGTGCCGGGTTAATTGTCTGGCGAGAGGGGGTAAGAAAAATTAGAATCAGTGAATTTGCTCAAAAACATAATATTTCTCAAAGTACTGTAAGGCACTATATTGATTTCGGTCTGCTGGTTGCACAAAAAAATGGAAGTCATTACAGATTTCATGAAGACGACAGCAGAGACATAGAAAGAATTATGAACTTAAAGCAATTGGATTTTTCTTTGCCGGAAATTCAGAAGATATTAACCTTTCAAAGGCTCACGGGCGGTAAAGCAGATGAATATAAAAAAATGTATTTATCTTTATTGGAGAGTAAGGAAGAACAGATCATACAGGCGCAGCAAAAGTATGAGAAGATGAGCTATTATCTTAAAGAAACAATTAACTCATTAAAAAGCGGTGAAATGAACAGAAGCGGTAAATTAGGTTTTCCATTGTCTTCTGTAGGAATGTTACAGTGTCCATGCTGTGGGGCGGCCTTGAATATTTCAGCCGGGACTATAGAGAATAACATGCTTATAGAGGGAAGCATCAAATGCAAATGCGGTTATAGTGCTATAATACAGGATGGTATTTATATTGATGAAAAGGCAGCAAGGCAAAAATTATTATACGGAAAGCCTATGCCTGACGGGAAGGAATATCTAAGGGTAGCATCCCCCGGTTTTATAAACTTCCGTTATAAAGGGATGGGCATATTGATTGACAGCATGCATAAGCATTGCAAAGAGCCTGAATATATTATGGAGTTTAACTTATGTGTAGGATATTTCCTCAATCAATATATTAAGCATATACCTGGAAACGCCATATATATCCTGGTTGATTACGATAAAGACAGAATAGCCCATTTAAAAAGCAGTCTGGAAACAGGTAATGAGCATAAAAATTTCATATTTTTATGCTGCGATGTTGACGGAATACCGCTCAGGAATTCGTCCATTGATATAATTATTGATTATTGGATGACAAAAGATTTCGCCCAATCGAATAATCAACCTTTACTTGATATAGTGCTGCCTTTTTTAAAGCATGGAGGCTTGTTGGCAGGGATATATCCAAATTTGCATAAAGTAAAGGGGATTGATAATACGTTACCCCAGATAGAGGATTATTTTAACCGGGAAAAGATACTGAAAAAATTGACTGATTTAAATTTGAAACAATTGGATGTTGCAGATATGGGACCGGTTATTGAAAAAAACCGATATAATATGGATATCTATGACAGGGAAATATATCAGACCATTTATGTGGGGAAAAAATAAGCATTATTATTTCAAGCTAGTTATAAAAAAAGCATTAAAACATAAGGTTACCTTATGTTTTAATGCTTTTTTTATTATCAAGATAAATGAAATGATACTTGACGTAAAGTTAACATTAAATTATACAATCATTTTGTTAATTTAATAATTAACTTGAAAAACAAAATCAATCGAGGAGGAGAATTATGAAATCAATCAAAAAAGTACTTGCATTAAGTTTATCAGTCATGCTGCTGATCTCCGCATGCGGTAAACCGGCAGATTCACCGCAGCCATCACAGCAAGAGGGTTTCGAAATTATCTATACTCCGGGTACCTATTCGGGAACCACAAGCAGCTTTAGCGGCCCGCTCACTGTAGATGTTACTGTAGATGAAAGCTCCATTAAAGATATTAAGCTTACAGAGTTTAATGACTCTGTCATGGTTGGTGACACAGCCTTTGAAACCATCAGCAGGGATATTATGGAACATCAGTCACTGAAGGTGGACATGGTTGCGGGAGCATCAATATCCAGTTCAGCGGTAATCAGGGCTATTACGGATGCTCTTTCTAAAACAGGAGCAAATATTGATGCCCTTAAGGCAAAGGAGATTGTAAAGGCAGCTCCCGGTAAACTGGATTTAGAAACCGATGTTGTTGTGGTAGGTTCGGGATTGGCCGGGGTTTCTGCCGCTATCACAGCTGCTGAAAACGGTGCAAAGGTTATGCTTCTGGAAAGGTTAGGACGCCTCGGAGGAACTTCAGCCTTATCAGCAGGATGGGTACATGCAGCAGGAACAGATATTCAGGAGAAAAATAATGTCAAAGACAGCGCTGAAAAATTCTATGAAGACTGGATGATGCTTGCCGAAAGGGCAAAGGATGAATATGTTGAACCGGATATGGTAAAATACATTACCGATCATTCTGCCGAGAATATACAATGGCTTATTGATCATGGCGTCAAGATGATGGACAGTATTTTTGCCGCCGGTATTTACGAAGGAAGGAATATCCCCCGCATTCATCAGACAGAAGGCGGTAAGGGCTATATAATTAAATACCTTATGGAAGACGTTAATGACTTAGGTATCGAAGTTCGCGTCAACACACGGGCAACGGAATTGATTAAAGAAGGAGATAAGGTTACAGGCGTAAAGGCTGTTGACAAAGACGGCAATGAGGTTACTGTTAAAGCAAAGTCAGTTATACTTGCTTCCGGCGGTTTTGCCGGCAACCCTGAAATGATGGCAAAATATTATCCGCAATATACAGATTATATAAATTCCTCTGTAAATACCGGCGATACTCTGGCCATGGGAGAAGGTGTGGGAGCCGACATAATCGTTAAAAACGCAGCGCAAATTCATCATAATCTTGCAGCAGATACTTCCCTTGGCTATTTTACACCGGAATGCATATATGTAACGCCAGAGGGAGAACGTTATGTTGACGAAGCGGAATATTTTTATACCCGTACACGGGTGCTGAATGAAAAGGGCTTCGGCGATACCCATATGATTATCCCGCAAATGCTGTACGATGCTCATAAAGAAGGAATAGACAAAGCCCTGGAAACTGGAAAAGCATTTAAAACAGATACAATTGAAGAGCTTGCCCAAAAGATGGGTATGAAGCCGGAAGTGCTGAAAAATACAATTGACAGGTACAATGAGATGGTTAAGGCAAAAAAAGATACTGATTTTAACAAGCCTTCCGAGTATTTATATCCAATTGAGGCTCCTTATATAGGATTGGATCTTACAGGAAACCTCAACGACACTTATGTCAGCCTGCGTATCAATATGAATGCACAGGTCATTGATAAAAGCGGTAATGTTATCAATGGATTATATGCAGTAGGCGCCGCGGCAAGCGCGCAGACTTTAAATCAGGAATATATAGGCAGCGGTTCGGCATTATTAAACGGTTTGACCTTCGGAAACGTAGCAGGAGTTCACGCAGCCAAAAACGAATAAATTATCGAAAGAGGAGATTTCATTGAAAAAAATAACAAGGATAGCGGCAGTTTTATCTATGATTTTATTGTTGGTTTCAGCAGGCTGCACAGGCCAGCCGGCAGGAAATTCACCAGATAAAAGCAAATTTAAGGCAGGAACATACACAGCTTCTGCAATGGGTATCGGCGGTGCGTGAAGGTTTCCGTAGAGCTTTCCGATACTGAAATAGTTAGTGTCAAAGTGGTGGAACACAAGGAAACTCAAGGTATCAGCGACGCTGCAATTGACAAGATTCCTAAAGAGATAGTGGAAGGGCAAACCCTTAACGTGGATGTGGCAGCAGGCGCTTCGGTTACATCCAAAGCCATCCTGGATGCTGTAGAGGATTGTATAAAGCAGGCCGGAGGAGATGTCGGCTCACTTAAAACAACGGCAAAATAGGTATTGGAATAAAGCACGGCCGGATTTAATTAGCAGCCTGTCATGTAATACGAGCTTTTAATTCATTTATAAAAGTCATGTTTGAAATTTTCTCCATAGGTATTAAAATATAATTAAGTATATCCAAAGAAGAGGGCGATGTTTATGGATTTTGAAAAACTGAAGATATATTGCTTAAGTAAAAAAGGCGCATATGAGGATTTTCCCTTTGACAGCAGCACACTGACTTTCAGAGTGAGCGGGAAGATGTTTGCTTTGACGGATATAGATAAAATGCCTATGTATGTGAATTTGAAGTGCGACCCTTACCTTAGCATATTTTTGCGGGAAGAGCATGAAGGCGTAACGCCGGGTTACCATATGAACAAGAAGCACTGGAATACTGTTATATTGGACGGCGGCATACCTGATGAGAAGATATGCTGGATGATTGATATGTCCTATGAACTTGTATTAAAGGGATTAAGCAAAAAGGACAGGGAAGTCCTTTTGAAAAAATAATTTAAGCCTTGCAGAGATTTTTAAATGAATATCTGCAAGGCTTTCTTTTTTTAAATACCATGGCTACTAACTGCTGACAATGCTTGAAAAGGATTCAGTGAGAAAATAAATTAAAAAAGATATATTGCTAATACTATTCAGTATGAACCATGATACAACAGGAGGTCATCATGATTAAAATTTTAAGATATTTAAAGCCGAAAGAATGGATTCTCGTATCTTTAAGCCTTGTGTTTATCGTAGCACAGGTCTGGCTTGATTTGAAGTCGCCGGACTATATGGCGGAAATCACAGTGCTGGTGCAAACTCCCGGCAGCGCCATGAGGGATATCTGGCTGGCCGGGGGCAAAATGCTTCTTTGTACCCTTGGCAGTTTGGCATCTGCCATTATCGTTGGATTTTTTGCCGCCCGGATTGCCGCCACATTTTCTAAGCAGCTGCGCAGCCTGTTATTTAATAAGGTGGAGTCCTTTTCCATGGAGGAAATCAACCGTTTTTCCACCGATAGCCTTATTACCCGTTCCTCCAACGACATTACGCAGATTCAAATACTGATTACAATGGGGCTGCAGCTTATCATCAAAGCTCCGATTATGGTTGTATGGGCCATCACAAAAATTGCAGGAAAAGGTTTTGAATGGATGCTGACGACAGGGGTGGCAGTTGCGGTTTTGGTTGTGATGGTTGGATTTATCATGATTTTCGTCATACCGAAATTCAAAAAAATGCAAACCTTAACAGATAATATGAACCGGATTACCCGCGAAAACCTGACAGGGCTCAGGGTGGTAAGGGCTTATAACGCTGAGGATTACCAGGAGAAAAAGTTCGAAGAAGCAAACGAGGAATTAACCGGCACCCAGCTTTATACCAGCAGGGCTATGGCAATTTTGATGCCGGTCATAATGATGATCATGAGCGGGCTGTCCCTTGCAATCTATTGGATAGGTGCATACTTGATTAACGCTGCGGAAATGATGGATAAACTGACATTGTTTTCGAATATGGTGGTATTCTCCAGTTATGCAATACAGGTGATTATGTCCTTTATGATGCTGGTCATGATTTTCATCATGCTCCCCCGGGCCGGCGTTTCTGCCAAGCGCATAAACGAGGTGCTGGATACCGAACCGACGATACTCGATGGCAGCCAGATAGATGGGGCCTCAGGTTTAGCAGGTGAGGTTACCTTCGAGCACGTGAGCTTCAAATACCCTGACGCGGCGGATTATGCGCTGGAGGATATAAGCTTCACTGTAAAGCAGGGCGAAACCATCGCCTTTATCGGCTCCACAGGCAGCGGTAAGACAACGCTTGTAAATCTTGTACCCCGTTTCTTTGATGCAACCGAGGGGGAAATCTTGATTGATGGTGTAAATATCAAGGATTACTCCCTGGAAGCTTTACACAATAAAATCGGCTATGTGCCCCAAAAAGCGGTTCTGTTCAAAGGCACGGTCTCCTCCAATGTGGCATACGGAGATAACGGAGGGGATGGCTTTACTTCAGATGAAATCAGAAAAGCAGCCGCAATTGCCCAAGGGGCGGATTTTGTGGAACAAATGGACGGCGGGTATGAAGCGGACATTGCCCAAGGCGGTACAAATTTATCCGGCGGCCAGAAACAGAGGCTTTCAATTGCCCGTGCGGTTTGCAGGAAGCCGGAAATTTATATCTTTGATGATTCCTTCTCAGCCCTGGACTATAAAACCGACCGGATTCTGCGCAGCGCTCTTAAAAAAGAAACCGCCGGGGTTACCAGCATGATTGTCGCTCAGCGCATCGGAACAATTATGGACGCCGACCAGATTATCGTACTCCATGAAGGTAAAATTGCCGGAAAGGGTAAACACAAAGAGCTTTTGCAAACTTGTGAAGTTTACAGGCAAATTGCCATGAGCCAATTAAGCGAGGAGGAGCTTGTATCATGAGTGAACAGAGGAAAGCAAGGCCCCAGGGTCCAATTGGCAGAGGCCCCATGGGAGGGGGCATAGCCGAGAAGCCTAAGAATTTTAAAGAGACCTGGCTCAAGCTGGTTGTCTATTGCATAAAATATCTGCCGGCGGTGATAATAGCCCTTGTTTTGGCGGCCATAGGAACGGTACTTCAGATTATCGGACCTGATAAGCTGAAGGAAATGACAAATGAAATTATGAAAGGACTGCCGGCGCTGGTGAACGGCAAACCGGTTCTGGGCGCAATTGACTTTCAAACGGTGGAAAGCATCGCTTACCTGCTGGCTGCATTTTACGCCGCCTCGACAATTCTCAGCTTCATTCAGGGCTATATGATGGCGACGGTAACGCAAAAGATCAGCAAAAATATGCGTACGGACATATCTCAAAAGATTAACAGGCTGCCCTTAAAGTATTTTGATAAGGTGAGCTATGGCGATGTCTTAAGCCGGGTAACCAACGATGTTGACACAATCGGGCAAACCTTGAATCAAAGTATCGGCACCTTGGTTACATCAATTACTATGTTTATCGGGTCTGCTGTCATGATGTTCTATAACAACTGGATTATGGCACTGACTGCCATCGGCGCCAGCATTCTTGGGTTTGCCTTAATGAGCGTTATCATGACAAGTTCTCAGAAATACTTTATTCGCCAGCAAAATGATTTAGGTGCTGTCAACGGCCATGTCGAAGAAGTTTACTCCGGCCATAATGTGGTGAAGGCTTATAACGGCGGCAAGGAGGCTAAGAGATTTTTTGAAAATGTAAACCAAAGCCTTTATGACAGCGGCTGGAAGAGTCAGTTTATGTCCGGGCTGATGATGCCTTTAATGATGTTTATCGGCAACTTCAGCTATGTGGCTGTCTGTGTGGTAGGCGCGGCGCTGGCAATGAACGGTACCATAACTTTCGGTGTAATTGTAGCGTTTATGCTGTACATCCGCCTTTTTACCCAGCCCCTTTCCCAAATGGCACAAGCCTTCCAGAATATGCAAAGGACCGCTGCCGCCAGTGAGCGGGTATTTAATTTTATTGACGAGGAAGAACTGTCCGATGAAAGCCAAAAAACAAAGCGGCTTCATAATGTTAAAGGTGATGTGGAATTCCGTCATGTGAAGTTTGGATATACACCGGATAAGGCCATTATTAACGACTTCTCAGCCCAAATAAAAGCAGGACAGAAGGTGGCTATTGTCGGGCCGACGGGTGCGGGAAAAACCACAATTGTCAACTTGCTGATGCGCTTTTACGAACTGGATGGCGGAGAAATACTGATAGACGGTATTCCCGAAAACCAAGTTCCACGTGAGAACGTGCATGAGCAGTTTGGAATGGTGCTGCAGGATACATGGCTGTTCGAGGGTACCATAAAGGAAAACATCGTATATTGTAAGCAGGACGTAACAGACGAGCAGGTGGTTGCTGCCTGTAAAGCGGTTGGACTTCACCATTTTATCAAGACTCTTCCTCGAGGATATGATACGGCGCTGAATGACAAAGCAAACCTGTCCCAAGGGCAAAAACAGCTTGTCACAATTGCCAGGGCTATGATTCAAAACGCTCCGATGCTGATATTGGACGAGGCGACAAGCAGTGTGGATACCCGCACCGAATTGTTGATTCAGGAGGCAATGGACAAATTAACACAGGGCCGCACCTCCTTTGTCATTGCCCACCGATTGTCCACCATCAAAAACGCCGACTTGATTTTGGTGATGAAAGACGGAGACATCATTGAAAGCGGCAGCCATAAAGGATTGCTGTCCCAGGGAGGGTTCTACGCCGACCTTTACAACAGCCAGTTTGAACCTGCTGTATAAATACATGCCTCCTGGTTTTGAATTTAGACGAGGGGGGATATCAGAAAGTAATAGAAGTTTACCAAATAAATGCATCCGGTATTTTACCGGATGCATTTATTTGATAAGGCGCCTACAACCTTATCGGCTGACCGGAGGTAAGGCACTAAGAATAACGAAGCCTTAAATTATTCATCATTTTATATTCTTGCATCAGTTACATTACATTATTGAGATAAGAACGGAAATACTGACCCAATGAATCCTTTCAGTTATTCTCTATAACTAACCTGCGTTATGGTATTTGTAAATTTCCATAAACATATTAAAATATAAGAAAGTATATCAAAAGAAAAGGGCGATATTCTTGGATTTTGATATACTAAAGATGAGATAGGATATGCTGGATGATTTATATGTCTTATGAGCTTGTATTAAAAGAATTGAGAAAAAAGGATGAGGTCATCATGATAAGGGATTATGAATTAAAAACAATTAAACATATATGTACTCACGCTAAAAAACAGGAATCCGAAAAATTGTCTTTGATTGAAGAGCTTTGTAATGGGTTTTCTTACGATATTGATGTTTTGATAAATAAGTTATTGTCTGCTGCCGTAACCATTAATTTTCATGCTGACAGGCTCTCCAATAACGGGGCAATGATAATTGAAAACTTAATTGATGACGGCATGTATTTCGGACAATTCAAAACCGGAACGACCAACGGAGGAAAAACCGCATATATCGGCGGAGACAGATTTTTGTGGGAGCAGCGCCTTTTTTCAAATATATATCCCGAAAATACAACAGACAGGCCAAAGTACGGAGCATTAAATATATTTGAATATTTGGACGGAGCCTCTCCAAGATTCGGCTCCTGCTATTTTGCTTTAAAACCAGATATAATATCCCGGTGTACTTTTGCATACGGAGACAGTTCAACCAACCCAGATATACTATGTACTGCAGATTCATTTTACGGTATTTTAGCTGGGCTTTTGCTGGATGTGAAACAGAACGGTAGATTATTGGACAAAGAGAATTATACAATAGATATGGCTATAGATGAATTGATGTCTATAGGGGATAACAAGCAAAGAATTCTCGGGAGAAACCTGGATTATTGCATTGAAACTCATATTCACGGTGATATCATGCTGAATGAAGATATTGAATCACTTTACATGGATGAAAGCTTCAGAAATACTGATATCAATAAATATGCAAATATTCTGTGTGAAAGATATGATATTAAATTAGAATGGATACCTGTGCGGCAAATAAGGATTGATGATATCGGTGATGAGTTCAGAGGTCCTATGATTAAGCCTCTTGCTCAAAAAATTGACAGCCAATTCGGTAATTTCTCAGGAGTAATAAATGCTTGGCTGATTGGTAAAGCATCCCGGGACAGCACATTAAATCCTGCTTGTTGGGAAGATATAGGGGATAAGGAGCAAGTTTTTCAATATATCAAGCAGCTGTGGCATACTGCAGCATACTTTGGGTAAGATACATATTTTAATCGACGCCGGCTTTATCGGCGTTTGTATTTATTTGAAATACTTTTCTCTTAACTCTGAGAGGGCTTCTCTTGCATCAAGAAGTCTGTTATTAGCTGAATACTCGACTTCAGCTTCAGTGATAGCTTTATTTACTTCTTTTTCTTCAAATTTAATATATAATTCAATTGCTTCTTCTATTCGAGGGTATAATTCTTTCAAAGTTTTTGCCTGTGTATGACAACCCTTTAATTCTGGTACTGTTGCTACATAAACACCATCTTCATCTTTTTCTATCAAAATTTTGTAGCCATGTTTTTTCAATTTGATCACTCCCAAAGATAGAATAGAAATTATAAAAAGAGCTTCTTCAATTATATCATTATTACCTTGTTTGATTAATATTCGAATAGAAATATAGAACATGTAATATAAATCTTCTATATAATTGAATAATTGTACAATATGCTGTACAATATATATGTGAGGTGATGGTATGATAGCTATTAGTTATTCAGCTGTAAGACAGAAATTCAAAGATTATTGTGATAAGGTCACAAAGGACTTTGAAACAATTATTATTACCCGTGAACGTGGAGATAATGTTGTTATGTTATCTGAAGCAGAATACAACAATCTTTTAGAGAATCTCTATGTCAGAAGTGATCCCAAATACTATAATGAGCTTTTACAGTCCATTGAACAACTGAAAAAAGGAAAGAGACAAAAAAGGGATTTGATAGATGAATAAATTTTTTTCAGATATTGCATGGGGGCATTATTTATATTGGCAATTAGAAGATAAAAAAATTCTTAGAAAAATTAATGAACTTATACGAGATATCGAAAGAAACGGTAACGAGGGAATAGGTAAGCCGGAGCCATTAAAACATGAATTATCAGGATACTGGAGTCGGCGTATTACCGATGTTCATCGATTGATATATAGTATAGAGGAAGATACTATATATATTGCTAGTTGCAAAGGTCATTATTAATAAATTAAAAACGCCGGATTACCCGGCGTTAATGCTTTTTTACATCTTACTGATCAAATCCCTTATTATAGCTTCTGCCTTTTTTACATCGGCTTTGCCCTTGGTCTGCTTCATGATGTAGCCAAACATGACGTTGATGGCTTTGTCTTTGCCGGATTTGATATCTTCAACGGCTTTGGGGTTAGCGTCAATGGCTTCCTGACAGAACTTTGTTATTTCATCATCAGATACGCCTTCCATGTCTTCTGCCTTGATGTAATTACTTGCCGGATTGCCGCTAACTAGCATCTCCTGCAGGGTGGTCTGTGCCATTTTAAAGTTTATTTTCTTTTCATCCAATAGCTTTACAAGCTCTGCAAACTGGGAAGGGGAAACCTTTATTTCAAAGTTTTCCTTGTCTTCTTCGGTGTCCAAGGTTGCGTAAATCGTGCCTGTTATGAGGTTGGAGGCGTTTTTAACACCGGCACCTAATTTAAGCGCTTCCTCGAAGAATTCACACACTTTTCTGTATCTGTACATATGCTTTGCCGTCATTTCCGGAAGTTCCAGCCCATCTATATATCTTTTAAGCTTATCAAAGGGAAGCTCAGGGAGTGAAGCCTTTATCTCATCTATCTTAGCTTGCGGTACTTCAAAGCGAATGATGTCCGGGTCGGGGAAATAACGGTAATCATCGGAGTTTTCCTTTTCACGCATAGGAGAGATAGTATCAGTTACATCATCGTATCTCATAGTGTCCTGGGTGATTGTTCCGCCGGCATCCAGTATGTCTGTCTGCCTCTCGATTTCAGCATACATTGCCTTTTGAATGAAGTTTAAAGAGTTGATATTTTTAGTTTCCGTCCTGGTACCGAATTCATTTGAGCCGAATTTGCGCAGGGATACGTTAACGTCGCAGCGCATGGAGCCTTCCTGCATCTTGCAGTCGGAAATACCTACATAGCGCATTATAAGCTGCAGCTTTTCGGCGTATTCCTTTGCTTCCTCCGGGGAGGATATATCCGGTTCGGATACTATTTCAATTAAAGGGACGCCGCCGCGGTTGTAGTCAATGTAGGTGTAGCCGTCTTCATGAATAAGCTTTCCGGCATCTTCTTCAATGTGGATACGGGTGATGCCGATTCTCTTGCCGCTGTCCAATATTATGTAGCCATTTTCGCAAAGAGGCTCGTCATATTGTGAAATCTGATATGCCTTGGGCAAATCAGGATAAACGTAATTCTTTCTGTCCATGTGGGATATGGTATTGACTTTGCAGTTTACCGCCAGGCCTGCTCTGACTGCATACTCCACAACTTTTTTGTTTAAAACGGGAAGTGAACCCGGCTGGCCTGTGCAAACGGGGCAGCAGTGAGTGTTAGGGTCGCCGCCAAAGGCAGTGGTGCAATTGCAGAATATCTTTGTATCGGTGTTAAGCTCAATATGAGTTTCAATTCCGCATACTACTTCGTAGCTCATATTCTGACACCTCCTTCAAAATTGCCTGCCCAGTCTTTTGAGTTTTGTTCATAGAAATATGCCATGTTCAGTACCTTTGCATCGTCAAATCTTTTACCCATAATCTGCATTCCAATGGGCAAGCCCTTTTTATCAATTCCGCAGGGAACGGAAATGGAGGGTATGCCTGCAATGTTAATTGGTACTGTGCAGATGTCGGATAAGTACATTTCAACGGAGCTTAACCCTTTAAAATTAAGAACCGGAGCCGTTGTGGGCGCAATGGGCGCTATAAGTATATCGCATTTTTCATAAGTTTCATCAAATTCACGTCTTATTTCTTCCCTGATGACGCAGGCCTTCTTATAATAAGCGTCATAATAACCGCTGGATAATACATAGGTGCCCAGCATTATGCGGCGCTTAACTTCAGCGCCGAAGCCTTCGCTCCTGGTCTTGTAAATCATATCATCAATGCTGTCGTAGCTGCCGGTTCTGTGGCCGTAGCGGATTCCGTCATAACGGCCAAGGTTTGAGGAGGCTTCGGCACAGGCAATGATATAGTAAACAGGAAGGGCGGATTTTAGCGCCGGAAGCTTGATATCTACTATTTCGGCTCCGTTTTTTTCAAAGAGTTTAACAGCGTCAAAAATTTGTGTTTTCATATCAGGGTCGATGCCGTCAAAGAATTCTTCGGCTATGCCTATTTTCACGCCCTTTATATCTCTATCTAAATAATCAAGTATATTGCCGTAATCAAATGCTTTGCTTGTTTGATCACGCCTGTCAAACCCCTTTATGGCGTCAAACACAATGGCTGCATCCTTTACGCTGTAGGTTAAGGGGCCAATCTGGTCAAGGGAGCTTCCGTAAGCTATAAGGCCGTAGCGGGAAACGGAACCGTAGGTTGGTTTTAATCCTACAATACCGCAGTAGGCTGCAGGCTGCCGCACAGAGCCGCCGGTGTCGGAGCCTAAGGCATAGGCTGCCATATTAGCTGTCACAGCCGCTGCAGCGCCGCCGGAAGATCCGCCGGTTACATGGCCGGTGTTTCTGGGATTAAAGGGAGCGCCGTAACAGCTGGATTCCGAGGTACTGCCCATGGCAAATTCGTCCATATTTGCCTTACCTAAAAGCACGGCGCCTTTTTCTTTTAGTTTTTCCCATACCGTTGCATCGTAATATGGCTTAAAGCCCTTCAATACGTTGGAACAGCAGGTAGTTAAAAGTCCGTCGGTGCATATATTATCCTTCATAACCATTGGAATTCCGCAAAGGGTGTCGGCATTGCCTTCCTTCAGCATTTCATCCGCTGCTTCGGCATGCTCTAATGCTGCTTCAAAGGTAGTATGAACGATAGCGTTATATTTAGGATTGGCTTCCTCGACTGCCTTTATATATTCGCTTGTTAGTTCAACAGAAGATACCTCGCCGCTGTGAAGTTTTTTTGAAAGTTCAGATATTATCTCTCTCATTTTTTACTCCTCTTTAAGCTGAAGAAACCGTCTTTATCTTCAACATTGGATACTATTTTTTCATTGGGAAGTGAAGGCATAACTATATCTTCACGGAGGTTTTCGAAGTTAACAAGCTCGGTGCCTACGCTTCGTATTTCCGATGTGCCGCCTTCCACCGACTGGTTTATGGTATCTGCAAATGCTATGATTTCGTCAAATTCACCTGCAAATTTTTCAAGTTCCTCTTCGGAAAAATACAGCCTTGCAAGTTTAGACAGCTTTTCTATTTCCGTTTTGGTTACAGTCATTTTTCTAACCTCCTCATCCTTAATTCCTTATTCTTATATGAACTTCACGCAGCTGTTTTTCAGTGACTTCCGCCGGTGCACCGCAAAGCAAGTCCTGGGCGGTGCCGCTCATAGGGAATGCTATAACCTCGCGTATGTTTTCTTCATTCCTTAAAAGCATTATCATTCTGTCGACGCCGGGGGCCATACCTGCGTGGGGCGGAGCGCCAAACTGGAAGGCGTTATATAATGCTCCGAATTTATTTCTTAATGTTTCTTCATCGTAGCCTGCTATTTCAAAGGCTTTTACCATAATATCAAGGTCATGGTTTCTCACAGCTCCCGAGGATAATTCAATGCCGTTGCATACTATGTCATACTGGTATGCCAGTATATCCAAGGGGTCTTTTGAATTTAATGCTTCCAGGCCGCCCTGGGGCATGGAGAAGGGGTTGTGAGTAAAGCCTATTTTTCCTGTTTCCTCATCCGTTTCATACATGGGGAAATCATTTACATAGCAAAAACGGTAGGCATTTTTCTCACATATATCAAGGCGCTGTCCCAGTTCATTTCTTATCTGGCCTGCGTATTTGTTGGCCAAATCCTCCTTATCGGCAATGAAGAATATTACATCGCCGGACACCAATCTGGCACGGTCGGCAAGCTCGCCCTTTAAATCCTCGGGAATAAATTTATCAATTGGTCCCTTATAGGACATATCTTCTTTTATTTCAAGATAACCCAAACCGCCCATACCTATCTCCTTAGCAAATTCCAGCATTTTTTCGTGGAAGCCCTTTGACATGTCGGCATGAACCTTTATGGCTCTTACGGTCTTATTATGGAAGGGCTTGAAGGTGCATTTCTGGAAAAGGTCGGTTACGTCTATAATCCTAAGTGGATTTCTAAGATCCGGCTTATCTGTTCCGAATTCCAGCATTGCCTGCCTGTAGCCGATAACAGGATAGGGTGCATCCGTCACTTCAAAACCCTCCGGTGCGAATTTTTTGAAGGTTTCTGTTAAAACCTCTTCACCGGCGCGGAATACATCTTCCTGGGTGGCAAAACTCATTTCAAAGTCCAGCTGATAAAATTCTCCCGGTGAACGGTCAGCCCTGGCATCCTCATCGCGAAAACAAGGGGCAATCTGAAAGTATTTATCTATGCCCGACACCATTAAAAGCTGTTTGTACTGCTGGGGTGCCTGAGGCAGAGCATAAAATTTGCCCTTGTATTTTCTTGAAGGTACAATGTAGTCACGGGCGCCTTCAGGAGATGAAGCGGACAAAATGGGAGTCTGTATTTCCATAAAGCCCATGCCCTCCATCTTTTGCCTTAAAAAGCTTATAACCTGGGAACGAAAAAGCAAATTATCTTTGACTTTTTTGTTTCTTAGGTCCAGATAACGGTATTTTAAGCGCACATCCTCCCGGATTTCCTTTGAGCTTGCGACTTCAAAGGGAAGGTCTTTATATACCTTTCCAAGGACAGTGATTGCTTTTGCTTCCAATTCTATAGTGCCGGAAGGAATTTTAGGATTGTAGGTTTCTTCGTCACGGCGTTCAATAACGCCTTCTATTGATAGGCATTCTTCCTTTTTAATTCCCTTTAGAAGCTCGGTATCTCTCAATACCACTTGCATAACTCCGTACATATCACGAAGGTCTATAAAGGATACGCCGCCGTGGTCGCGGATGTTTTCCACCCAGCCGGCAATTTTCATTTTCGAACCTATATCATTTTCACTGATTTTATCCATGGTCTTTGAGCGATACATATCTGACATTTTAATTCTCTCCCTTTCAGCATTGTATATACAAATTAAAAAGCTGCCCGGCCTGAAATATAAAAATTCAGGGCGAACAGCTGTAAAAGTCCGTGGTACCACCTGATTTACTGCAAAAATTGCAGTCGCTCTAGTGTTGCCGGTTTAACGTCCGGCTTACGGCGCACCTACTCATCGTATGACTTTCAGATTGCGGCTTTTAAGTGTTATTCGCATAAATTCACTTTGCAGGGTTCTCACTGTCTCCTGCTCACTGGAAACGATAATTTACGCTACTTCTCTTCGTCATCGCTTTGCAAAATATTATAATACAGTTGAAATTGATTTGTCAATTTATTTATTTTACCCCAAATTTATGTGATATATTAATATGATACATTCTTGACACATAATTGTAAAAAACATACAATAAAAGTAAATATTAGTTATAACTAAATTATTTCATCAATATAATAATACTAATCTGAGTTCCTCAAAACAAGCTTCGCATCTAATAAAACGTGTGCGCCGTTTTAATAACCTGAGTCAACATCCTGCGATTCAGGTCCTATATCATAATATGAATTGGCCAATTTCTTTTATGGTATAAAATAAATCCTTTCAAAATTAAATTCTAGTCATGACTATATCAAAAGCTGAGTTATAAAAAAATAGGAGGTAAAGAAATGGCAAAGTTGAGTAATTCTCAAATCAATGCCTATGGTTTTTATGGATTTGCTACCAGTGTAGGTATAGCTGTACCGACTTCTTATCTTACGATTTTTATGACAGAAAATCTGCTTTATAGCGCAGCTCTCATGGGAACGACGTTACTGGTGGCTCGTACCATTGACTTTATAGTCGGCTTAATTTCAGGCGGAATTATCCAAAAAGCAAACATGAAATGGGGCAAATACCGCTCCTGGCTTATTTTGCTTCGTTTTGTGGTTTACGCAGGCTGTGTAATACAGTTTATAGATACTTCTGCATTTTCAACGGTGCCTAAAATGATAATTACCATTATAGGCTACTGCATGCTGCATAACTCCATGAACTTTATTGCAACATCCCAATACGGCATTCTCTCTGTCATGGCAGGAAGCGATATGGAAGACAGATCCAGGCTTGCCATAAGAGGCGCCCAGGCTATGGCTGCGGCAATGATCATATCCTCTGCCGCCACTCTTCCTTTCATACAGTTTCTGACTCCTTATGTAGGCGGCTCAAACGCATATACGATAGTTGCCGCCCTATTTGGAACATTGTTCATTGTCGGAAATATGGCGTTGTGCAAGACGGCAGCACCATATGACATGCAACAGCCAAAGGATGCGGTATCAGCTATGCCTTCCGTAAAAATAAAGGATTTAGTAGAATCCGTTTCAACAAATAAGCAGCTTCTCGTATACATTTCCGCAAGCTCTCTGCAATTTATCGGTGCCATGTCCATGATGGGTATAGCGGCATATTATTATATGTACGTTTTAGGAAATTTCCTTTTAATGTCCCTTGCCATGACCATAACAACGGCATTCGGCCTAGTTTCCAGCATAATAGGACCTAAGATAGGTACTAAGCTAGGTAAGAAAAAAGCCATGATCGTCGGTCTTTTAATCAGTACTGTCGGAAGCTTGTGTATAACATTGTTTGCAAGGACTTCACTTGTTGTATATATTATATTCTCCTGTATCAACTCCATAGCCATGTATATATACTCAGGATTTGGTCCCAACTACGTTTTGGATGCAGGCGAATACGGTTACTACAAGACAGGTAAGGATTACCGCGCCATGGCAACAGGACTCTTTTCGATGCCTATCAAGATAGGCTTCGCATTGGGCGGTGCCGTATCCAGCTATGGTCTTGCATTTATCGGATATCAGACGGGAATGACAGTTACACCTGAGTTTGTAAACAGCTTCATGTGGATCTTCGGCGGAACACCCGCACTGTTCTATATTGCAGCAGCACTTTTGATGCAGTTTGGCTATACCATAACCGATGAGGACGCAGCCAAATACGCTGCGGCAAATGCGGAAAAGTTGGCTCAGGCCGCAGGCCATCAAAATTAATAGTATTTGTATATAAGCAATAATAAGAACCCCATCCGCAATAGCAATCATAGATTGCCGGCGGGCCCCGGCAACCCTGTTACTTAGTAAAGAGGCAGTGAAGATTTAAATCATCACTGCCTCTTTTTAATATGGTAAAATATTAAAAAGGGGGTGCAGGCATGATTGCAGTACTATCACCGGCAAAAACCATAAATATGAAAAAGAAAGTCAATACAGGTAATTTTTCAATACCTCCTAAGCCCCCTAATTAGTTTGGACAAAATACGAACCATTAGCTAGAATAAAATCAGAAGCTTAAGGGGGCATATTCAAATGAAAGGTAATGCATATTCACATGAGTTTAAGGAGCAGATACTAA
>NZ_LKET01000030.1 GCF_001317355.1 Oxobacter pfennigii | reverse complement strand
GGAGTCGATTCAGTAAATTCATTGGCAAAGGTTCCATCGTCGGTATACCAGCCATCAAATCTGTATCCGGTTTTCGTTGGCGCTGCGGGTAACGTTACAGTGGTATTTTCTGCTACATTGGCAATCGAGGCAACCAGGCTACCTCCATTGCTATTAAATGTCACCGTATATATGTCCGTTGTAACTACCGTCCACTTGGCGTAGACTGTTATATTATCTGTAACTGGAGTAGATGAAGTAAATTCATTCTCAAAGATTACATTGTCTGTGTACCAGCCGGCAAAAGTATATCCTGTCTTCGTCGGTGGTGCCGGTAAATCTACGGTAGCATTGACTGCTACATTAGAAATCGGTGTAACCGCGTTTCCTCCGTTAGTGTCAAAGCTCACTATATAAGTCGTTGGCGGAACGGCCGTCCACTTGGCGTAGACTATCAGATTGCTTGTCACCGGGGTCGTTTCGGTAAATTCATTCTCAAAGTCTTCATTATCGGTGTACCAGCCGGCAAAATTGTACCCTGCTTTTGTCGGTGCCGCGGGCAGCGTCACCGTGGTGTTTGTCGTCACATTGACAATCGGAGCTACCGGGCTTCCGCCATTGCTATTAAAGGTGACTGTATATGTGTCTGGTGTAACCACCGTCCACTTAGCGTAGACTATCAGATTGCTTGTCACCGGAGTCGTTTCGGTAAATTCATTCTCAAAGTCTTCATTATCGGTGTACCAGCCGGCAAAATTGTACCCTGCTTTTGTTGGTGCCGCGGGTAACGTCACCGTGGTGTTTGTCGTCACATTGACAACTGGAGCTACCGGGCTTCCTCCATTGCTGTCAAAGGTCACAGTATATGTGTCTGGCAGAACTACCGTCCACTTCGCATAAACCGTCAGATCATTTGTCACCGGGGTCGATTCAGTAAATTCATTTTCAAAGTCTTCATTATCAGTGTACCAGCCGGCAAAATTGTACCCTGCTTTTGTTGGTGCCGCGGGTAACGTCACCGTGGTGTTTGTCGTCACATTGACAATCGGAGCTACCGGGCTTCCTCCATTGCTGTTAAAGCTCACCGTATATGTCGTTGGCGGAACCGGTGTCCATTTGGCATGCACCGTCAGATTTCCTGTAACTGGAGTCGATGAAGTAAATTCATTCTCAAAGGTTCCATCGTCGGTATACCAACCTGCAAAGGTGAATCCCGGATTTATCGGTGTCGGCAAGGTCACCGTGGTATTCGCTGCTACATTGCCGATTGCAGTTATCTCACTTCCTCCATTGCTGTTAAAGGTGACTGTATACATACTTGGAACGCCTGCGCTCAGCTTTTGAATCCGGTGGTTATACGTATCAGCTACATACACATTGTTATAAGCATCCACCGCTATACCATATGGAGAACTGAACAGACCGGAACCATTCCCATAGCTTCCCCACTTAGTCACAAATTCCCCTGCAGAGCTGAACTTTTGGACCCGGTAGTTCTCGGTATCAGCTACATAGATGTTTCCACTGCTGTCCACCGCTATACCATATGGGTACATAAACTGGCCATTGCTCTCTCCTTCCTCACCCCACCGGGATATAAAGTCACCTGTTGATTGAAATTTTTGAATAGAGTTATTATTTGCATCAATAACATAAACGTTACCACTGCTATCCAAGGCTATACCCTTTGGATTTCTAAAATTGCCGTTTCCTTCACCTTCACTTCCCCACTTCAACAGGGAAGTACCTGATGAATCAAATTTTTGGATCCTAAAATTCTGCGCATCAGCCACATAGATATTGCCGGTACTATCCACCGCTATGCCGGTTGGCCCCTCTAAATCGTCCTCGTTGTCAATGTTTCCAAACGTCAACTGGTGGCTGCCCGTAGCATTGAATTTTTGCACCCTGTTGTTAAGCGTATCAGTGACATAAACATTGCCATCACGATCCACGGCGATTCCCTGAGGACTGTTAAACTGACCCTCAGCGCTGCCTTTTGTTCCCCACGCTGTTACAAATTCACCTGTATAATTGAATTTCTGAATCCGGTTATTCAAAGTATCAGCAACATAAATATTGCTATTTTCATCTACAGCCATTGCATAGGGAAGATTAAGCTCGCCATCCTCCGAACCTTTGCTCCCCCACTTTGCCAGGAAGGCACCTGTCGAATCGAATTTTTGAACTCTATTATTTTGATTATCAGCGACATAGATGTTTCCCATACTGTCTGCCGCGATCCCAGATGGATTGGTAAACTGACCACTGTTCACCCCTTTTTCTCCCCACATCCCCTGATGCTCACCTATAGAGTTAAACTTTTGAATCCTGTGATTAAAATTGTCTGCAACATAAACATTCCCACTGCTGTCAACAGCTACCCCACTGGGACTTTTAAACTGCCCCTCGCCGCTGCCGCTGGTTCCCCCCCACGTCGCCTCATGGGTACCTGTGGAACTAAAGACTTGAATTCTATGGTTATTAGAATCGGCAACATAAACGCTGCCGCTGCTGCTCACAGCTATACCGTACGGCATGCTAAACTGATTTTGGCCGTTGCCGCTGCTCCCCCACTTTGTTATATAGTTGCCGTCAGAATCAAACTTTTGCACCCGGCTGTTATTCGTATCCACCACATAGATATTTCCACCGGTATCGACTGCAATACCCGTTGGGGTTTTAAACTCACCATCGTTGCCTCCATTGCTCCCCCAAGCCGTCCAAACGCCGGTGCCAGAGTCACGCTTTTGTACCCGGTGATTCAACATATCGGTTACATAGACGTTACCCCAACTGTCCACTGCAATGCCATATGGAGAGGTAAACTGGCCCGCACTTGTGCCTCTAACTCCCCAAGTCTCCAAGAGGATTCCGAAAGAATCATATTTAAGAATCCGGTGGTTACCCGTATCAGCGACATAGAAGTTCCCGCTGCTGTCTGCTGCTACCGAATAGGGTTGACCAAAAAACCATTGCTCATCTGGAATGATAGGTACAAAGCCGCTTGCTGCCCCAACTACCACCCATTTCGCATAAACCGTTATATTTCCGGTTACCGGAGTGGTTGCTGTAAACCCATTTGCGAATACTCCATTATCCGTATACCAGCCCGCAAAGGTATATCCGGCTTTCGTTGGAGCTGCCGGTAATGTTACCGTCGCATTTGCTGCTACATTGCTGTTCGCAGTTACTTCACTTCCTCCGTTACTGTCAAAGCTCACTGTATAAGTCGTTGGAGGAACAGGTGCCCATTTGGCATACACTGTCATATCTCCGGTCACTGGAGTCGATGAAGTAAATTCATCCTCAAAGGTTCCATCGTCGGTGTACCAGCCGGCAAAGGTGAACCCTTCTTTCTCCGGGGCTACCGGTAGTGTGACTGTGGTATTAGCGACCGCATTGGTAATCGGTGCAACGGTATCTCCGCCGTTGCTGTCAAAGGTTACGGTATAAATATCAACCAGCTTTTGAATCCGGTGGTTTCGTGTATCTGCAACATAGATATTGTCGTTGCTGTCCACTGCTAAACCATATATATTGTTAAACTGGCCTGCACCGCTGCCGCTACTCCCCCATTTCATCAGGAAATCTCCCGTAGAACTAAACTTTTGAACTCGGCTGCCGTCCCCGACATAAATATTGTCGTTGCTGTCCACTGCTATGCCCCGTGGACTATAAAACTTACCATCGGTGCTGCCGCCGCCTCCCCACTGTGTTAAATAAGTGCCTTCAGAAGTAAACTTTTGAATCCTGGAATTATTGGTATCAGCTACATAGACATTGCCACTGCTGTCCACTGCTATGCCGTTCATATTATTAAACTGGCCATTTCCGCTGCCGCTGCTCCCCCAAGATCTTATCAAGTTATAATCAGAATCAAATTTTAAAACCAAATACCTGCTGCTGCTGCAAACATACATATTGCCGTCACGGTCAAAGGCTATACCCATGGGGTTCCAAAGCTGAGCGACATTATTTGTACCGCCTCTTATGGGTGTTCCCAGGTATCTGCCCGCAGGATCATATTTTTTAATGGAATTCGTGCCTGAATCCGAAATATAAATGTTGTCATCGCTATCAACGGCCACGCCGCATATGACGGAAAACTGTTCATCGCCAAAGCCACCGCCACTCCCCATTTTTATATCAAATGCACCCGCAGAATTGAATTTTGAAATCCGTGAATTTGAATCACCAACATAGATGTTTCCATCACCATCCACCGCTAAACCAACCGGCCCGTACAGTTCACCGTCGTTGTTGCCTAAGCTTCCCCATTTCGCCTGAAAAGTGCCTGTGGAAGTAAATTTTTGAATCCTTTTATTTTGAGTATCAGCCACATAGACGTTGTCATTAATGTCTACTGCGATACCTCGGGGAGAAGAAAACTGACCGTCGTTAAGACCCCCGCTTCCCCATTGTTGCAGAAAACTGCCGTCGGATTCAAATTTTTGGATTCGATTATTAGAACTATCAAGCACATAGACATTTCCATTGCTGTCAACATCTATGCTGGCAGGAACGTTAAACTGGCCCTCACCGCTGCCTTTTCCTCCCCACATCCCCTGAGGCGTGCCTGTAGAACTGAACATTTGAATCCGGTGGTTATTCTGATCAGCCACGTATACCGTGCCATTGCTGCTCACAGCGATATCATAAGGATATAAAAACTGTCCTGCACCGCTGCCGTTACTACCCCACTGGGTTAGATAGTTGCCATTAGAGTCAAACTTTTGAATCCGGTGGTTGTGAGCATCTGCCACATAGACATTGCCACCGGCATCGACTGCCAATCCTCCCGGATAGTTAAACTGCCTATTGCCAGTACCGCTGCTCCCCCAAGTTGTCCATACACCGGTTGTCACATTGCGCTTTTGAATCCTGTTGTTATTAGTATCGGAGACATAAACGTTACCGGCACTGTCCACCGCAACACCCCCCGGAGAATAAAACTTGCCCGCGCTGGTGCCATACGGTCCCCAGCTTTCCAGGAGGATGCCTGTAGGGTCATATTTCAAAATCCGGTGAGTATTAGTATCAGCCACGTAAAAATTCCCACTGCCGTCCGTTGCTACTGCAGTGTTGTAGTCAAAAAACCATTGCTGGCCGGGAATGATGGGCCGAAAATCTTTCGTTGCGGCCAACACAGGTTTAATACCTAAGGGCAGAAGAGTAAATACAAATACGAATATTATCAATAGACTAATTGACTTTTTGAACATTCTCACGCTATTATATCCTCCTTTTATCTTTAATAAATATTCCATAGCTTTTATCATAAGCTACAAACCCTAAATAAACCCTAAATGAGAAGTGCCCCATGGAACTAATCAGTCCTATGGGGCACTTACCATAAATTCTTATATATCAATGTTTCCGATATTTTTAGCTAAAAAATTCTGGTTAAAATCAAAAAAACCTTATTTAATATTTTTTAATTTCTCAATTGTTCTTTTGCACATTTCATCAAGCTCAGCAGCTTTAGAATAGGCCCAGGCATACCCGCTCCCATCCATATATCCTTTCTTCTCCAGCTGCTCAAACAATCGAAAATTTTCTTTGCTATTAATCTGGCCGGTCCTGAACAACTCTTCCAATTGGTAGAGGTCACAATCCACCTGGTCTTTCTTGATCCTATAATTTCCCCGGCCGTTTTCAAGAATCTGAGCCAGGCCTGCTTCTGCCAGCCTTTTACGAAGCAAATAGGTCGTGGCATGAAAATTTGTCTGAGCTTTTTCGGAATTATAGTCAGGCCAGACTGCATCGCTTATTTTTTCCCAGTTTACCGGTATGCCCTCTTTGTGTACCAAAAAAGCCAATACTTCCTTGGCCTTGGAGTTTTTCCAGGTTAACGCTTTCCCTCCCTGGAAAACTTCAAAGCCGCCGAAGCATTGAATAAACGGTTTCCCGGGTCTATTCACCTTACTTTTGGTTTTTAGCAACCGTTTTACTGTCTTTTCCAGTCTTTCTTCCGTCAAAGGTTTCATAATATAATCTATGGCCTGTACTTCAAAAGCCTCTACCGCATATTGGTTAAAGGCCGTCACAAAAACGATGTCAATGTTTTCATTCAGGTCTAATATCTGCCCGGCTAGCTGAAGGCCATTAACACCCGGCATTTCAATATCCAGAAAAACGGCATCCAGGGGATGCTCTTTCACATAGGATAATAACTGTCTTCCTGTTCTAAACAGTCCGCACAATTCAAGCTCCTTGACTTCAGACACCAGTCCCGCAAATCTTTCCAGCACATGCCTCTCATCATCTACTGCCGCAATCCTTATCATGCTTGTTTCCTCATTTCTTTAACCGTAAACTGAACCCTTGTCCATTCTCCAACTCTGCTTGTTACTTTCAATTCTTCCGCGCAGAAGTGCATCAACCTGCGCCGGATATTAGCCAGACCTACTCCCCTCCTATGGGAAGCCGGGTTTTCCCTATGCCACAAATTATTTAATTGATCCCGGCTTATTCCGCTCCCATTGTCCCATACTTCAACATGAACCATATCCCCTTCTGATTTAATAGTAAGGCGGACAGTTCCTCCCTCTTCATTCTTCATCACCCCATGCCGGATGGCATTCTCCACCAAAGGCTGGATGGTAAGGGGCAGAATCTTCTTCTTCAAAGCATCCGGGTGAACATCATACAAAACCGTAAGGCGGTCCTCAAATCTTGCCTTCTCAATTTCAACATAGGCTTCGACCAACCGGAGCTCGTCTTCTAAAAGCATAAAGCTATCCGGCCGGGGATCAAAGCATCTTCTTAAGTAATAACTCAAATGCGAAATCAGCTTCTCCGCACGCAACCCATCTGTCCGGCATAAGGTGATAATGGCATTTAAAGAATTGAACAGAAAGTGGGGCTTGATTTGCGATTGGAGAAAATCCAGTTCGGCCTTCATTGCAGCCTCAACGGACTGCTTGAGCTGAAGGAGGGTTTCGGTCCTCGATCGTATCTCCAAGGCGTCAAAGGGCTTGATAATAAAGTCATTAGCCCCGGCCTTAAAGCCTGCTGCGATGTCGTTTGGAGAATAGCGCACTGTCAATAGTATTACCGGCAGTTCAAACAGTGAAAACTGCTTCCGGATCTCCCTGCAAACATCATAGCCCGACATTCTGGGCATCATTACATCCAACAGGATTAAATCAATATTGGGGCGGCTTTTCAGTATTTCCAATGCTTCTGCTCCATTCATCGCCCAAAGTAAATTATACGGCTCATTGGCAAATAAGCGGGCCAGAACTTGAAGATTGGCCGGTTGGTCGTCGACAGCCAGCAGCGTAAATTTGCCCGTGCTCCGCTGGGGCAGCTCCGCCAAGCTCCGTTGTTCCTTCATTTCATATTTTTCATAGGCTTGAACGGCCTCCTGAGCCTGATTTGAGCCTTCATCCGCCATGGGCAGTATAAAAGCAATCCGGGTTCCCTTCCCCGGCTCCGACCAATCAATATAAATCTCCCCGTTCATCAGCTGCAGCAATCTCCTGCAAATAAAAAGCCCCAAGCCTGTCCCACCATACTCGTTGGGAGAGTGGGCCTGTTCAAAGGGTTCAAAAACAGCATCCCAGCTATCTGGGTCAATACCTGCTCCGGTGTCCTCCACCAGGATTTTCACTTGCTTCCCCATAGCCTGGGCGGAAACCGTAATCGTTCCCTGGCCGGTAAACTTCATCCCATTGCCGACGAGGTTCTGTATGATCTGCTTCAACCGGTTCTCATCGGCATAGATGAGGGGTAAATCAGCGGGAACGGCATTGACCAGTCTGATTTTTTTCGCCACGATCAAATGCTGGAGTAAATCGAACACAAGAGAAACAGTCACCCGGACGTCAACCTCAGCAAGATTAACGCTCAGCTCATTCCGCTTAATTTTATCCAGGTCCAGAATATCGCGGACCAGGGCGGACAGCCTTCTGGAGGTGTCCCTGATCACGGACAGATTCTGCATATGATCCTCCTTAAGTTCTTCTCCTGTCTCCAGCATGGATTGGGACAAATTGATGATGGCATGGAGGGGTGTTTGAAACTCATGGGAGGTATGCAGCAAAAACTCGTCCTTCTGCTTGTCGGCTTTCTGAAGCTTTGCCGCCATGCTTTCAATGGTATTATAGGCTTCCGAAAAGCGGTAGGACATAATAAACGAGGCCAAAAAGCAAAAGCTCAAAATGGCGTAATATCCGACTTTATAATCCAGGACCACACTGCACAGATAGAGGGCATAATCCATTAAACCAATAAGGTAGCACCCTAATGCCAGGATAAAGAGCCCCAGGCCTTTCCGGTTGAATTCGCCGTATTTTCCCTTCCAATATGAATATAACAACAGCCCCATAATGATTATGTAAGCCGCAGCCTGAACAAGGCTGGCCGTTAAGTTAAAAGGGGAATACCATTTAAAAGGCGCAATCAGGACAAAGCTGCTATACAGCCCCATGGGATATATAATGCTTCTGATAAGCCAGCGGGGAATCAGGTCTTTACATATGGTTTTGATGAACATGGCCATGGGAATCAGTGAGGAGTATAAGGAGATGGCCTGGATTTTATAAAATACTTCCGTGGGCAAGTTGAAATACTCAATAAGGAGCCGGTCCCCGGTACTGGCATAAGACCAGGCTATCACGATGCAGCTCAAGCCAAAATAGAGCAGCCCTTTTTCCTCTCTGCGAATAATAAATACACTTAACTGATACGACCCAAGCAACAGCAGGGACACAATCAGGCTCATATTGAGTAGTGTTGTATTGGTGTTTAAGGTATGAATCCCCTGAGCACTGCCTAAATAAAGGCGGTAAGGAATTCCTCCCTGGTTATTTTCATAGTTGGCCGCATGAATCAAAATTTCTGCAGTTTCTCCCTGCACAGGGAAAAAAACATTATACGGTTTATTCTCATATTGATATTCGCCTTGGGATAAAGCCGGTATACCGCTTTCCCCAACCTTGTTGCCATTCACATAAATGGTACTTGCCATCCTGATATTGGAGATTCTTAATCCATAGATCATGGACGAAGGTTTCAGCTTTACCTGCAGGCGGTAGGTAGCTCCACCCCTGGCTTTTGTATTTTCTGTTTCAATATTTTGCTGCCAAAAACCCGGGACTTGAATAAATGTTGGTTCCGAACCCGGCTCTATTCCCGGCTCCAGCAGCCGGTTCCAGTAAAATTCCCATTGTCCGTCCAGGGGAACAACCTGATCCGATGTAAAATCCCAATCCGTCAAATCCAGCAAACCATGCTGGGACAGCTCCAGTTCACGGCCTTTATTATCCGTAACTTTCAATAAGCCAAACAGTAAAAAAAAGCATCCGAGGCTCACTGCAATAAGAGCCATCAGCATTTTTCTCATCCGGTGATCAACTCCATATCCTACCCTTACGGAAAGGTCCATGACCGTCCCGTTTTTTTACATTATACCTGTTTTTTCGGAAAAATATGACTTAAATATCCATTTTATTATGCCATAAAAGATATTGAGTGTAAATTGTAAAGCTTGGCTCCGGGTAATAAAAAAACAGCCTCTCGTTTGGAGGGCTGCCTGTTGATGCGCATTGAGATGGCTTTCTGCAAAGAACCTTTTGTATGAGAGACTCGGTAGAAAGTTTTTCTAGTAGATGAGCGGTTGCTTATACAATCCTCGGAAAATGCAGCATAACTTTTCTACATTGCAATTTGGCAAAAAATAAGGTATAATACTGAAATTAAACACCTTTGCCTGTTTCTATATCAAACAGGTAAAGGTGTATTTTCTTTTTGGGGGAAATATGAAAAAAGCTACGTTTTATACAGAGTTAGCATACCTTTTCGGCATTGCCGGTTTGGCGCTTGGAACCGCTTTTATGGAAAAGGCCGGCATGGGTATTTCCATGGTGGTTGCTCCGGCATATCTGATTTATTTGAAATTCTCAAAGGTTTGGACTTTCGTGACTTTCGGAATGGCAGAGTATTCATTACAGGTAGCTCTTCTTGTTATCATGGTTATAATCTTAAGAAAGTTTAAAGTATCCTATTTATTTTCATTTGTCACAGCAATTATTTACGGTTTTACACTTGACGGCTGTATGGCGCTGGTTGCTAATATAAACACTTCATCTTTTGCCATGGGTATTGCATTTTATATTATCGGTTTAGTTCTGTGTGCTATTGGCGTTGCATTCATTTTTCATACTTATATTGCACCGGAAGTGTATGAGCTGTTTGTAAAAGAGGTATCTATTAAGACGCATAGTAATATCAATCATTTTAAGATTGGATATGACTGCTTCAGCTGCCTGCTTGGAATTATATTGTCGTTTCTTTTTTTTGGACTTTTCCATTTTGAAGGTGTGAAGCTTGGTACGATAATCTGTGCCTTGGTCAATGGAAGGATTATTGGGGCAATCAGCCATTTGATGGAAAAACATCTGAATTTCATTGATGGCCTTCCTTTAAGAAAATTTTTTTAGTGAGAATAAATGTTTCCGGCTATACATTATGAGTATAATCATGACCCGTAAAACGTGCGGTTTGCTCAGGGCTATAAGCCCTTAATATCGGTCAGCGTTTAAAGGCGCTGGCTTTTACTTTGTTCATTTATATCTATCTTTTAGGCTATTTAGTTCAATGTAATAATTCCACCCTGAAAATAAGAATAACCCCTCTGCAAATTAAAGAGGGGTATAAGGAAGTAATTTATATGTTTTACCTTTCTCCAATGGTATTAAGATGCAGTTTATCAACCTGTAGCTTTAGCTCCATTTTATAATTTTGTTATACCATAAGCCACATTATGTGGTCGAACATTTGCTTGTCGTAGCTTTCAAATACAGCTTTTTGATAATCCGGTGTATATGGATATTGCTTCTTAAACAAATCCCAATTCAGTAAATATTTTGATTGAATCGGAGGAATTTCATTTACATTGAATACATATCCTTCTTCGTTAATCTTTCCGCCATAAGGTTCGCCTGCATCAGGATACACTGCGTAATCCCTTAAAAATTCCGATAGAGCACACAAATTTTCAAAGTTTATGTCTCTCAGTGATAGAGGTGATTTGTCAAATGCAAATATATATCCGCCTCCCGGCAGCATTATATCCAAAAGTTCTTTTGCTTTATCTATAACCTGCTGCTTTGTTCCGGTTTTTACTAAGTTAATGGGATACAAACCTTTTATTATATGCTTTTTGCCAACCTTATCTTTTATCGTCTTTGGATCGCCATATTCAAAGGTAAGAACAAAACCTGCAGGCAATTCTTGCAGATAGTCAAGATAACGCATCCAGTCATGCTCACAGAAGCAGGCGCCCCTGATGCCAAGGGCCGCATACATCCGATACATTTTAAGATAGCTTGGAAACCATACTTCGGCAAAGTCTTTTTCGCGCATATATGTCGGCATATGCAGTGGCGTGTTCACGAAGCCCTGAGGATCCGGATTTTTGGGAAGGGACCAATAAAACAGGAGCGGTAAAACAGCTTCACAAGCCTCCTTTACTTCTTCCCTGTGACGTCTGATATCCAAACTCAAACCGCTGAAGCTTCTTAGCTGATCGGCAAGAAAGTCGCAAGGAGCTATACTCATAGTTGTACAACCTGCAGGCGCGCCGTTATAATAACCGAACTCTTCCATAAGGGACATGGGTAATGACATGCCTCTTTTACCTTCGTCTTCCAGCGACAACTTGGCACGTTGAAAATCAAGCAGCATTTTGAGCGGTTCCTGCAGATTGATGCTCTTGTATAGCCTTGGAAACACCTTCTCAAGGAGGAATGCATAAGGGTCTTTTATCAATTCGGGATACTCATCTTCATTCATACCGGAAACTTCCGGATGCTGTACAAAACCGCTTTGTCCCATTACAAATGATTTTGAACCCAGCAGCGAATAATACGCCGGCGGTCTGCCTATACTGGCAACACCGCCTGTTATTAATGTATCGGAATACAGCCTTTTTCCCACTTCCAAAGCAACATCCGTTAATGTATCAAATTTATACTGTACATCAACAACATCCTGCCCCGCATATTCTGCCAGCATTCTTCGGGATATCGCCAAAGAAACAGGCATGCGTTTGGGTATTATGTTGTTATAGATATCTTTATGAATTTGATTTCTTTCATTTTGTAATGCTTTAATCTCTTCTCTCATTGTAATGTACTTCCTTTTTAAATATTTTTGATTGACATTTCTCTTATATAATCGTTAAAATCCGATAATAAAATTCCTGATATTTTTAATAAAACTGAAGCAGAAAAATAAGAGCCGCTTTGTCGTGCAAAGCAAACATACCATGCTTGTTCACAAGCGGCTCACATTTCAGTATAGATGATATCTTTTAAGCGGTTGTATTTTGCTGTTCTCTTCTTGATTTAAGCTCTTCCAGAATTTTGGGCATTTGCTTATCCAGACTTCTCAGGAAAAACAGGCAAATAATGATTGCCATGGAGCAAAAAGCATGAACCCAGGTAAAAGCAAAGCGTATGGCACTAAGGGTTGCTTCTGATTGTGCAGCGGCACCGCCGACATAACCTCCCCAGGCAAGAAGCGCTGCCACAAGTGCTCCGCCTAAGCCGGTTCCTACCTTTTGCCCGAAGCTGACCCCGCTGAAAACTAATCCCTCAATTCGAGTACCGGTTTTCCATTCACCATAATCTACAACGTCACACATAAATGCAAATCTGGTGCCTAACAGCATAGCCGAACCAATACCTCTTAAAGCTGCTGCGATCATTAAAACAGGTATACTTTCCAATGCAACCAGAGGCAGCAGTCCGCCTATAACCTGTATAAACATCCCCGAAAAGCTGGCATTGATTTTTCCCAGGCGGGAGATAATCGGAGTTGCTATAAGTAAAGCGCCAAAATTAGCAGCGTATATCATAGACATAAAGGATCCCATTAAAACCGGATTCTTCATGTTCCATGTGAAGTAATATACACCTACTGACATCAGCGGGCCGTACATTGTTGTAGTCAACATCAATAATGTTGCAATCATCCACCACTTGTTAGCAATAAATGCCTTAAAAGCATCACGTACGGATACTTTTTGTGCCGGCGGCCTTTGCAACGTAACCCTTTCAGTGGTTGACGAAAATGCGGTCAGAATCAATGCAGCTGCACCTATACCCATTATGGTATAAAATTTAAAATATCCGCCTGTACCGCCGCCCAAAGCAGCAATTGCTTTAACAACAAATAAATTTCCTAATGTGGCAGCCGCCATGGAGAATGCCTGGGCAAGCATATTTGTTGTCAAACGCTGTTTGGGATCACTGGTAATGAGTGCAACCATTGATTGTAAAGGAAGGTTAATAGCTGTGAGAAAGAAGTAAGCGACAAGATTATACATAATAAATGCCCATACTATCCTTGCCGTTTCCCCAAAATTGGGAGTATAGAACAACAATATATACGAAATAGTAGCCGGCGCAACCATCCAAAGCAGCCATGGACGTGCTTTTCCGTATTTTGTCTTTGTATTGTCTATAAGAAAGCCTTGGAAAATATCTGTTACACCATCCAAAATCCTGGAAGCTAAAAATATGGTTCCAACTGCAGCAAGGGGTATTTTAAATATATCTGTCCAGAAAAAAGTTAAATACGTGCCGACTCCTAAATTTACCATACCTGAACCGGCATAGCCTGCACAATACAGCACCATTTCCAAAGTGCCTAAATTTGACTTTTGCTTTTGCGGTAAAGCGTTTTCCGTTGACATAGTTATTTTCCTCCCTATTTTAATTATTAGTGAAGTTATCCCTGATATCCCTTCTTTATCTTATTTCTTTATTCTATCTGCCGTGTATGTAGGAATATAATTCATCAGCTATACTTTTTCGCATTTCCGGATCACTTTCCCATGATTCATCACTTTTAAGCATTTCGAACAATTCAACTATCGTATAATTATTCTCTTCCATTATTTTTTACCTCCTGTATTATTTTTTACCGTACTCGTTGGCAAATTCATAAACAGCAATTAAGTTTTCTATTTTAGCGTCATTGGCACATAAAAGAGGTTTGTTCTGCATAAACACAAAACCTCCGCCGGGAGCAAAAGTATCAAAGCATTTCTTAACATAATCAATGCACTGCTGTTTTGTGCCAAATTGAAGCAAATCGGCTCTAATGCCTGTTGCAAGTGTAGCCCAGTCGCCAATTACTTTATGTACCTCGAATGGATCATCTTCATCGAGCATCATTACCATCGCACCGTTGGGCAGCTGTCTGTATCTATCCAGCGTATTGATAAAATGGCCTTCACCTTTCAGAAAAAACTTAACGCCTACTTCCATAAATGGTAAAAATTGTTCGCGGAATTTGTTAAAAAACAATTCATCAAATAATGAAGGTGAAAGGAAACATTCACTGTGATAGACTGTCCTGCCGAGGGGAAATGGTTTATCTTTAAAATCTTCAGGTTTATATTTGAAATCCTTTAAGAATTGTTCCCAAATAACATCACAGGCTTTGCGGACTGTATCTGGACGGCGCCTTAAATCTGTGAGGGAATTCGTTATTCCCCGCAAAATATCAAAAAGTACATTAAAGGGTGAATAAAAGGATAATGGGGAATTTGTTATTGCCAATACTTTTCTGTCCTCGTGGATATTTTTAGTTATAAGTCTGTTTGCAGTTTGATACTTTTTGTATTCAATTGCTGCTTCCTTAAGCTTTTCATAAGCTTGTTCCTTAGGTAAATTAAAAGCGGTATAATGTCTTTTCAACATAGTTTCATACCTGAATGTATTAGGATCCTTAATTAAATCTTCATATTCATCGGCTGTCATATACTCTTCATTTACCTGTATATGTTCTATACAAGTATCATCTTTTGCAAGAGCATAGTCATAACATCCAAGTATTTCATTGGTTTTTAACGGCCTTGATATCGTTCCTCCCCAATAAAAATCGAGGTTTACTTCATCCAGGAATTTCGTATATGTCTGGGCTGTTAATACCGGATCATCCATAACCGCTTTGTATGTTGTGCCTGCATATGCAAATGGCCACATAAGAAATTCCATTCCAACCGGTACTTTATCGGGTTCTTTAAAACTTGTTGCATCTACAAAGTTTTTGACCCGATCATTATAAATTTTTTCATTTTCCATCAACAATTCCTCCTCTTTTATTTTATTTGGACCTTCCCTGCATTAAATTTTACAGTCCCATGCAAAGGGACTACCAAAGCACCTACCCTGCAAACACCTCCCATATATGTTTTATTTTAATTATGAGAAATTTTACTTGTTAAGCAGCACTTTATATAGAGACGCATCAAAAAATTTAAAAACATTACTCAATATGCATTCCTATTTATTAGATTTCTTATCTATAATCTGCTAGTAAATATTAAAAAACTTATTATGAAATTCATTGTGCGTTGGGAAGTTTGCAGCGATACTTATGATATGTTCACTTAAGAAAGTATGCAGTTGCATTTAGCAGGCAATTTGTCGTTAGAGTCCTTCTGGGATTAATTCAGAAGATATATCTTGCTGAATCTTAGAGGTGAATTATTAGTATATATAAGGCTGAATTAACAGTTTATGCTCAACCCATTATCAAGTGGTCACATCGTGGTCATAATGGTCATATTGCGGATTATATGACAACATTATAGCCATTAATTCATAAAAATGTCAATATTTTTTTATAATTGTGTAAAATATTACAATATGTTAAGAAAATCAATATTAGGTAAACATATCTTGAAATTTTCAGCTGAAAAAAATTAATAAAAAAAACTGCTTACAAGTTTTCTGCCTGTAAACAGTTCTTTCAACAGTTTGCATATATGAATTATCAAAAACTCCCCATATATCCCATTTCTTTAGAAATATTATAAGCCGTATTTTTTACTTCGGACGTTATTTTATCAAATTTTTGTTCAAACCTGGGACATGGCGCTACAACGGATATTGATGCGATAATCTTATTTTCAAAATTATAGATAGGTGATGCTGCAGCTGAACGGTCATCATAGGCCTCTCTTAAATCCAAGGCTAACCTTTCTGCTCTGATTTTAGCAACATCATCAAAAATTTCCCCTCTAGTAATATGGGTGTTTTCAGTATAACGTATTACGCCCTTATCAATATACTTTTCCAGTTCTTCATCAGAAAGATCGGCTAAAAAAATTTTTCCTCCGGCAGTCGCATGAAGATATGCTATACTGCCAATCCTGGAGATTGCCCTGACTTCCTGCGGACTGTTATATCTATCAATAACTAATGCAGTATTATTATTAAAAATAGCTATATTAGACGTTTCCTGTGTTATTTCAGTCAATTTCTGAAGATGGCGGCTGGCAACTTTTCTTAAATCCAGCTGGTTAAGTACCGTAGAACCCAGCATAATACAAGCAGGTCCCAGCCTGTATTTTCTCTCCTTCTCAACATATTCTAAAAAGCCGACATAAATCAGGGTTTTTAAGATCCTTTTAACGGTACTTCTATTTAATTGCACTTCTTTAGATAATTCAGCCAAATTCCATTCCGGGTTTTCTAAAGTAAAGCATTTAAGAATACTTGCTGCTTTTTCTATGACTTTAACATTATATTTATCTTCAGTAACCATTATAAAAGTTCCCCTTTCCCACACATGCTCATCAATACATTATTATTATATCTGGAGTAAGTATTGAATGTAAATGTATTTATCATTTGTGTCATTGACCTTTACTGAAAACAGGCAGCTACAATATTTATGAAGACAAGCACTGTTACAATTTTTAAATATGGTAAATTTTAAATCTGGTGTTTACAAAAAATATTCAATTTTAAAAATAAAATTATATTTGTAAATGCAGTGCTTTTAAGGAACTTCGGGAATTGTTTAGCGTAAAACATTTTTTGGAATTCATACAAAAGCCTGTACTACTTAATCGTACAGGCTTTTTTTCTTTTATTTCTTTTGTAAATTAGCATAGCAAGTGGCATCGCACCACCTCTTTTAATTTGTATTGTCTGTGGCTACTTAAACTCAAAGCCCGGTTCCTGCTCTATCAGCGGCAGCACGCCATGAGATTTCAAAAGCTCGTAAATGAACAAGCGGCCTTTCTGGGTCCAGTAGGTATGGACTTTCGAATGTATCATTCCATCAATTTCAGGATAGATATGTGTCCTGGTTACCGCATATCCATGCCTTGCGTGTTTTTGATATAGCAGCCAGATTTTTCCCTGGCGGAACTGAACGCCTGCATCATGCAGGTACTCATTAAGCCAGCGGCCGGACCTTCCGTAATCCTTGGCAATTGTTGTGATGGCTACGGCATCCTTGCAGTTAAGAACCACATCGTAATAACTCGCTTTAGGCTTCATCTCAGCGATTTGTTGTTCCTGAAGGCTGATAGTTGCTTCTAAAGCCGCATTCTTGCTGCGCTCGGCTTTCAGCTCTTGAAGTGTCCTAATCCACAGATCAGGATTGGCCAGCAATTCATCCGTAGCATACAATCCGTGCTTGCGAATAGAAGGAAGAGCCTCGTGGGTTACCCATCGCTTGAATTCCTTCAGTTTTTGCTCTCTCTGAAAAATGTACTCATTGCTAATACCCCTTGCTTTTGCCGGCCGCATAGCCAGCAATAAAGAATACAATCCCGGTTCATTCACAACCGCCGTTTGCTGGATCCCGCCGGGGGTATTCATTTGCGTATACCCCTTTTCATCTTCATCGAGAGACTTCATGGCACGATTTCTATTGGTTTCTCCAAATACATCGCACACATCTTTTGCCACCCACCAAGTTTCTCCATTTCTTTGAACGGTACGTACTTCCTTGCCTTCGTAGTTGAAAGTAGTTAATTCGTTCATAGCAACCTCCCGAATATAGTTATAAGGCAATAAGAACTTGCCCTTAGATATAAGCCAAAAAAGGGGGGAATTCGAACTTCCCATCAGGAAAAATATTGTCTTAATTTTTCATACATCTTTTTAAGACGGCTGCGGATAGCTGCTTCTGTCACCCCCTCTTCAGCGGCAATATTCGTATTGGTGCGTTTCTCAATATATACTTTTTTAAAAAGCTCTTTTTGTTGTGATGAAAGGCACTCCATGGCTTTGGTTAACCTATCCAGCGCATACATGTGTTCGTCTTCCTCTTCGGCTTCTATGTAAAGCTGTTCCGGGTTGGCGCTATAATCTGAAAGGTATTTATTGCGATCATCTGCGGCTTCACCTTCGCCGCCGCAGTATGCGTCAAGGTGTACCGCCGCCCGGTAATCACAGCGGCGCTGCTCATTCACTTCAATATCATCCATAGAATGTAAAAGATCGATGTCAGCTTCTGTGACTCCGTCTTCATCCGGAGCAATAACACTCTTTGCTCCTTCAGCGGTGTAATAAATGTAGTTGGTTCTGTTCTTTTTACTTGTTTTATACCTTCTTGACATGTTTTTGACTCCTTTGACTTTCAAAATTTGACTTTGAAAATTCGCGGAAGCCGAAACATACGCAGGGCAAAAAAAAAAACGGCCGGGATAGTCCTCTGATGTGAGAACTAATCCTGGCCGTCATGCAGCTCCGCGGATTTTCTATTTAGTTAATTAACTTCTTATGCTGCGTTAACATGACTTTCCACATGAAAAGCAGAATCGCTTGATCGGGTTACTATTGTAACGACACCATCACGTTCAATCCTAAGCGTTCCTCCGGCAGGGATTTGTGTACTGGTTTTACACCGTTTATATACAACTTCCACTAAACCGGTGGCTGCATTGACCTTACAGGCTATGCGGCCTTTGCAATCACGGATGTCTTCCATGGATAACCTCCTTTTACACAAAGTACGGCTTGTCTTACCATCTGTTTAAATTTTAATAATTCGAGCTCCTGAAATCCTCAGCCGCAGCTTTGCCGGCACTCTGCCGGGACTCCGCAAATTTCGTTCTTATCCCGGCAATTGAATTAAGCATTTGCAAAGTCAGCCTCCGCGCTTTTAGATTATTAATTGAAACCTGCTTGGCAAATTGCTATAATATTACAAATACACCATAAGGTACCATACAAATAGTGCTTGAAGAGCGTTAAAAATGTCATTTGGTTATAACAAGCGTGGAAACTTTTAATTTATGGAAAAAGATTTAATGTGGAAGGCGAATTTGGCATCAGCAACAATAGCAAAGATGAGTAAAAAGATTTGACGGTAAGCATGGATGTGACGGCGGGAATATTAAAGCTCTTGATGTAAACACAGGAGGTATTGTTGACTGCGCCGGCTAAAATAACCTAAAAAACTAAAATTATTGAAAGGCGGCGAAGTATATGAAAAAACTGTGCTTCGGTACATTTTCAACAATTTTAAAGATTTGTATGGTAAAAAGAGTTACACAAAAGCGGTTATGCGGTACAATGCTGCTTTCTGTCGCGCCTGCTTATGATATTCGCGGCGAGGATGGCACCGTTTCAGATTTAATACTCGGCAAAAAAAACCTGTCTCCCATCGTGACTGATTCTGCTCCGCAGGCAGATCCTCATACTATCTCAAATTATTTTAAGCAGAGTATCATTTCCATGCTGGATGGCAACAAAAGAAGTCTCATCGTTCTTGCCCTGAAAGACATTATTGCGTCTGATGGCACTATCGAGCCTGATACAATTGTAGAAAAAGTAAATGGTATGACAAAGGAAGCTGTATTAAAGCGCAATGCCTTTATTTTGGAAGACCTGCTGGCCGGAATCTTTCTTTATACGGTGCTCAATGTCCAAAACCGAAATTGTGAAGACAGTGTAAAAGAGATAACCGGCAAGTACATACAGTCTTTTGAATATCAAAAATTGAATATAAACTTTATTACGGCCTATAGTGATTTTTCTATGGAGACCGCTAGTGATATTGCGATTGACACCCACTCTTTGATATTACTAACTGAAACGGGCGGTAAATGTCAAAAGTGCGGCAGGGTTTTAGGCATAAAAAAAGAAGGCAGCGGCGTTAACTACGCTAAGGTCGTTCACCTTTCTAAAACTGATGACGTTGTTCTATGTGTTGACTGTGAACGTGAAATACAAAATGCCTCCGAGGAAGAAAAAATAGCTTTACTGTCTGAAAAGCGTGAATTGGAAATTCTTATGGCGGCAAGAGATGCAGCCTCAAGGCATACGATAGAAAATCAAATTGAACAGGTACTTCGGGAAGTCGATTTAATGGATGTTACGGCTGATACGCAGCTTAAAATAAAACCCGTTAAGGTTGAGAATAAAATCACTGAAAAACGCTTGAAGGAACAAGTGCTTTTTGATGTACGTCTGTTATATGAAGGAGTCAATGATGCATTGGACCGGCTTGCCGGCGAAAACAAATTAAATACGGATAAGTTTGCTAAAAATATTAAAAGGATGTATGAAGATGCAAGTGAATCACATATATCACAAAGTGATATTTACACCCTGATTGTTGAGACATTGTTTGAAAAGACAGGCCGCAAATACAGAGAAGCTTGTAGGATAATAATCTCCTACTTCGTGCAAAGGTGTGAGGTGTTCGATGAGATTGCCAAATAAAGTAACATCCTATGCAAACAGCATTATTGCTCTTTTCCCGGGTATCTTGGATGCATTGGCACAACAGGATATGTCCCTTAGAGAGCTGTTTGAACTAACCGCATCGCGCAAAATTGAGATGGCTGATTTTCTAAGTGCCCTGGACTGCTTGTTTGCATTAGGCAGGATTGAGCTTATCGATGAAGCGAGGGTACTGCGCTATGTTGAAAGAGATTCAATGTAAAAAATTTGCTCCGAATCATCAAATTATCCGGTTTAACTCAGGCCTGAATACAGTTCTGGGCAGTGCGGGCGGCAGTAATGCCATCGGAAAATCAACATTTCTATGGATTGTAGATTATGCATTCGGAGGTGAAAGCTACTACTCCCTGACGGATGATATAAGAAAGGAAATAGGCCCGCATGTCATCTATTTCACTTTTGAGTTTGACGAACAGTTATACTATTTCCATAGAAGAACTGATGAACCTAAAAATGTATACCGCAGTGATAAAGAGTGCCATGTTATTACAAAATTGACACTTGACGAATATCAGAGCTTTCTATTTCAGGAATATAAGGTTGGACTTCCGGCACTTGAGTTTTCAGAAATAACCGGGCGTTTTTTCCGTATTTATGGGCGTGAAAACACACTGGAAAAGCATCCATTGCTTGTAAAGCCCCGTGAACAGGATGAAAAGGCCGTAAACTTTCTATTAAAGCTATTCGGGCACCACAAAGTTCTTGCCGATATAAAGAGCATGGAGGAAGAACTTGGAGTTAAATATTCTCATTTCAAATCCCGCCCAAAGGTGAACATAGAAAAAATCGAAAGTAACCAAAAGACAATGGAGTCGCTGAGGAAAAGACTCCAAGCGCTGATGAAAAACAATGAAGAGGCTCAATTAGCATTGTTTGGGTTCGATGCCCAGACATTTGAACGGATAACAGCAGTTCAAAAAGAATTGAACAGTTTTGTTCGCAGGCGCAACCGGCTGCAATCGCAGCTTAATGCTATAAAGAGCAATATCGCTGACAGCAAGGCCGAAACCGTAAGCGAATTTAATTCCCTGGTACGTTTTTTCCCAGATGCCAATATAAAGGCTTTCGAAGAGATTGAACATTTTCATATGAAAATCAGGGCAATTCTGGGTGAGGAAATGGTTCTGGAAACCGGGCGGTTACAACCTCTCATCATTCAGTGTGACAAAGAAATTATGCGCCTTAACCGGAAAATTGAAGAGTCCGGCCTGGTAAAAGAGATGTCCGAGAGACTACTCTCTCAGTGTGTTAATGTGTCTAAAAGCATTGATAGGCTTGAGGAAGAAACATCTCTGCTGATTCATCAAAAAGAACTCATGGAAGCCCGGGCTGAAGCGGCGCAAAAGCTGGAAAAACTGTTGCGGCAGCAAGCCGAAAAGTCAGATGAAATACAAGATGACATCAATATGCGCATGAGGATAATCAACGGCACGCTAACCGGGCAGCAGGAAACTGCCCCTCTTTTGTATATTACTCCCCAAAAGGAAGTTTTCTTTGAAACACCCGGCAACACAAGTGAAGGAGCGGCATTCAAGAGCCTTGTCGTGTACGACTTGTGTGTACTGGAATTATGCCCGGTTCCTGCGCTTATTCATGATTCCAATATTCTTAAACGTATTGAGGATATACATCTTGAGCGTATACTGGAACTTTACCAGTCCGGCGGCCGCCAGGTTTTTATAGCCTTTGATAAAGCTGATTCTGCAACTGAGAAAGCACATAAAATTTTAGAAGAAACAGCAATCCTGCGCTTGTCTGACGGAAATGAACTATTTGGCCGTTCCTGGAGTAAATACCAATCGAATGACAGAACCATAGATGGAGCAAAAAATATGGCTGCAATCAATGATTTACTGCGTCAGATTCCTGACACTTCCTTGCGTAATCAATTGGAACAGGAATTTGCCCGCATATCAAAAAATAAGAAATCTGGACTTGTATCCGGAGAGCACATTCCTGAATGTACTCCTCTTTCATCACTCGGCGGTTGCACTAAAAACAGTCTACATTAATACAGCATTAAAATTAGATGGAGAAACTCTTTGCCTCAATAAAGCAACAGGTATGACTTCAATCTCAAGGATAATTACCCCAAGGCAGTAGGCTTGGCGAAACTTGCAGAGAAGCATTGGGATAAATTTGGCAGGATTCAGCTTATCCGTCTAAAAAAAGGTGTGGATGGACGAGGTCAAGACCAGTTCCACACCCAAAATCAATATCATTCTTATTTTTAGCATCAAAGAGCGTACCCTTTGTAGGTACAAATAACCGGGACATATCGGCACCTTCCATTTCAAGCAATCTCACTTTTGTGCTAACGCCCCCGGCATAACCCGTCAAGCTGCCATTTGCCCCTACAACCCGATGGCAAGGAATAATAATAGATATAGGGTTATGCCCAACGGCACCGCCCACCGCTTGACTGGACATGCTTTCCTTGCCCATCTTCACAGCCATCTTTTTTGCAATGCCGCCATAGGTTATAACCTCGCCGTATGGTATCTCGCATAGAATACTCCATACTTCCTGACGAAACTTACTGCCGATGGGACGGAGCGGTAATTCAAAAACATCGGGTGTCTCACCTGCAAAATACCTGCCCAGCCATTTTTTCGCAGCATCGAATACCGGCATATCGATTTTCTCTACCATTTCTTCGGGGATGGTATCACCGTGGTATTTTTGTCCCTCCATCCACAGGCCGACAAGGTTACCGCCTTCACACGCAAGCGTAATTGTACCTACGGGTGACGTATAAGTTGTTGAATAATACATTTGAACCCTCCTTACGCTCTTTCTGTTTATAGCGTATTCCAAAGATTGGTTGTAGCGTAACTGCGCCACGGCCGCCACGCTTCCGACATTTCCAGCAGCTCTTTTGATGTGAAAGGCTGGAGTGCCTTTTTTACACCAACGTCCGTTTCAAGAAAAGCATCCGGCCATTCCATAGCCCGCATGGCGACGTACTGTGCCGTCCAACTACCAATGCCTCGAATTGTCATCAGCTTTTTTATTTCTTCTTCCGGTTGGACCGGGAGATCAAAATTAATTTCCCCTTGCACAATTGCCCTTGCCAGTTCATAAATCGTTCTTGAACGTGCTGCAATAACACCTAACGGGCCAAAATGATTTTCAATAGGGCCGTCTAAAGCCAATATATCTTCGGGTGAAGGGAAAACACGGGTTAAGCCCTCAATCCCTGTTTGAATCGGCATACCGTAAGTATCAACAATTCTTGCGGCCAATGTGCTTGCCGCCTTAACGGTGATTTGCTGCCCAAGCACTGCTCGCACCGCCATCTCAAAAGCGTTAAAGCAACCCGGCAAACGAGTACCCAAAACACAAAGGCCGGGACGTATGTCGTTCATTACCCGGAGCGTTTCATACACTGCATCCGGGTCACAATACAAGTCAAACAGGTGTCTTACCCGTGCTAATACTTGTGGCAATACAGGCAGCAAGGTTTCGCTCACTGTTACGGTCAAAGCATTCTTTTGCGGTCTGTGGCCTACCCGCACCCATCCATACACATGCTTTCCCTCTGCGGTTACTGAATGTACAGTTCGCATATATGTGTTATCTTTTACTATATCAATCCCTGGAATTACACGTCCGGCAAGGAAGCGGAGCATTTCTTCCCAAGGATAAGGCGGGCGATAGCCTAACGCCAAAGTCACATCACTATTATGCTTTTTTTCCTCCAAAGTACGTTTCCGCAAAGCTGTGGGAGAAAGATAATAATGCTTTTTGAAAAGATCGTTAAATCGACGCAGACTTCCAAAACCAGCAGCCATTGCAACTTCAAGTACCGGCAAGTCAGTATCTGTAAGCAAATTCTTAGCAAGAAGCAATCTGCATGTTTGCAGGTATTGCACCGGCGATACATTGTATTCCGCTGTAAAAACACGCCGTAAATGTCTGTCAGTGCAACCAAGCCTTTCGGAAATCTCGCCTAAACTTTGTCCACTCCCGCAGTTTTCTTCCAACATTCTTGCTGCCCGGTAAACCAAATTAGCGGTAGCATCAGCTATAGAAGAACCAGGGGCAAGTTCCGGTCTGCACAAAAGGCATGGGCGGTATCCGGCTTGTTCGGCTTCTGCTGCCGTATGATAAAAAGTACAGTTTTCAGCTTTGGGCTGCTTTGCCCGGCACACTGGACGACAATATATTCCCGTAGACGATATACCTACGAAGAAACGTCCGTCAAAGCGCGTATCTTTCGCCATAAATGCCGCATATAGTCCGCTTTTGTTTTCCAGCATTGCCTTTACCTCCTTATTTGTTCTCAACTTAATCATATCATGTTTTTCGAAAATAGCTGGCTATTTTCGGACATGGTTTTTTGTTTAGTCGATTTTTAAACAATTACCAATGTGTTATTAAAAGTTTGGCATATGAACAGCTTTTAAATGAACCGCATGGCCGCTCGGCCACGGGAAGTTGCTGCAATGGGTGTTTTCAGTTCATGAGAGGCTGCTGAGAAGGAGTACCTCTGATTTTCTTCCATTTCCTTTTCGTATTCTATTTCCTTTTCAAGCTGCCCTATCGTCAGCTTCAGTTTTTTATACATTTTATAAACATCTCCTGCAAGCTGCCCGATCTCATCACGCCGCGGGACCGGAGAGGGAACATATTCATCTTCAACAACTAATATTTGAATATCCATACAATCACCCCTATCACAGCAATCTTGATTCTTTAATTATTATTCCCATTTTTCAAGATAAGTGTCCGGCACCAGAAGTTCACTTTCTTGAGCCTTGCCTTCACAGCTTCTAAAAGCGCTTCCTGCCTCTTATCCTTGCCTGAAATCACTCTTATGGCGTCTTTAATTATTCTTGAGCGGCGGAGCCGCAGTTCCGGTGTGCGTGAGCCACCTGTCCGGTCAGAAAAACCATGTAGCGTTTATGCCGCGAAAGTCTCCTGACAATGAGAAGGTATATTAGGCCCCCACAACTCGCCATCTACAGCCTCTGCTGTCGTGTACAAACTGTACACCTTTTCTTTGAGAGCTTCGTCGTGAATGTACTCGGCAAGACCTAGGTCATTTTCAAAGTGCCGGTTCTCCTTTGCTATGGCGGCAAGGATTTGATCCTCATACACCACCGCCTCCCTAGGCGGGATGTCCTCCCGCTCATCCTCCGGATAATATTATTTCATACTTTTAGTTGATAAGTCCATTTTCCCGCAGATAGTCTTCCGCTACTTTAGCAGGATCCTCATTTAACTTATCTACCTTGTAATTTAACTCCCTCATTTTCTCATCATCAAGCTTTCCGGCAAGCTTATTTATTAAATCCTTAAGCTCTGGGTTCTTCTCCAGTGTCTTATTGCTTATAATAGGTGCCGCATGGTACGGAGGAAAGAAATTCTTGTCATCTTTTAAGACTTTAAGATCAAAAGCCTTTATCAGGCCATCGGTTGAAAATGCATCAATCACATCTGTATTATTACTATTTAACGATGTGTATCGTAAACCTCCGTCGACAGTACTGATATCTTTAAAATTCATATTATAATTCTTCTTTAATCCTAAATATCCGTCTTCTCTATTACTGAACTCAATCGTACAACCTAATACAAGCTGGTCAGATATTTTAGCCAGGTCTGAAAACGATTTCAGATTATACTTCTGAGCAGTATCTTTTCTTACCGCCAGAGTATAAGTATTGTTAAATCCAAGGGGCATAAGCCATGTTATATTATAATTTTTATTAAAATAGTCGCTTGCCATATCATATACTTTATCCGAGTCATTAATTGGAGGCTGCCCCATTATATCAACCAGAGCCGTTCCGGTGTATTCTACATATATATCCAATTCTCCTGCCTTTAAGGCATTAAAGGCTATACTTGTGCCGCCCAGATTTAATTTTCTATCAACCTTGATATCTGTATTCTTCTCTATTAACGTAGCAAGCATATTACCAAGTATAAGCTGCTCATTAAAATTTTTAGAGCCAATTACAATTTTATCATTTTCCCTTGTGAAAAATAGAACACCCGTAGCAACTAAAACAGCCGCCAAACATAAAGCTATAGCCTTTTTCACTAAACCAAAGCTTTTCTTTTTCCTCTTTTGAAGTTTAATTGTGCCGTCTGCCTTCCTTATTCCCGGAGGTGTCACACCTTTTTCAATCTTCCCCACAATAAAGTCAATTGTCAGAGCTAATAAACATGCAGGAATAGCACCGGCTAAAACCATATTATTATTAACCGTCTGTACTCCCGAGAACACCATATATCCAAGTCCCCCTGCGCCGATAAAGGCTGCTATGGTCATAAGCCCCACGGCAGTGACTGCTGATATCCTTATGCCGGTCATAATTATCGGAAGCGCAAGAGGAATCTGAACCATCCTGAGTATTTGTCCCTTCGTCATTCCCATACCTCTTGAAGCTTCTATTATATCAGGATTAATATTTATAAGCCCGGTATAAGTGTTCTTTACTATTGGAAGCAGCGAATACAGAAAAACCATAGTAATGGCAGGCTTGCTTCCTATACCGAAAACAGGAATCAAAAATCCTAATAAAGCCAGGCTGGGAACTGCCTGTATTAGATTTGCAAAGCCCAGAATTGGGACCGATAATTTATTTACTCTGGTTATCAGTATACCTAACGGAATTCCGATAATTATTGCTATAATCACCGCAATTGAGGTCAATCCTATATGCTCTACAATCAAATCCAAAATCTGACTGCTTCTCGAAAATACAAAATCTACAAACGAATTTACCATACTCATCAGCTTTTCTCCTCCTGACTTATATACTGAGTGCTCAATACATTTAACAAACTGCTTCTGGTTATTAATCCAACTAATCTGGAATCGTCATTTACAACAGGTACATAACCAATACCGGTTTCATTCATCTTCTTCAAAATACTGATTAACGATTCATTTTGACCGACAGCCTCAACTTTTCTTTTCATAATATTTTCCAGTTTCAGCGGTGTAATGTCATTCGTCCTTATATCCTTCAAAGTGACAATTCCTTCAAGCTTGTTTTCCTTGTCAACAATCAGCAGACTATCAACCTTATTTGACCTCATAATTTCCAGCGCTTGAACCACCGTCCTGCTTCCGGTAGATTTAACCGGTTCAGAAATCATAATATCCCTTGCTTTTATTAAATCAGGCTGCTGCCATATTCTGTTTTTGCCTATAAAATCCTCAACAAATGCGTTTGCAGGATTCTTTAAAATATTTTCAGGAGTATCAAATTGTATAATCTGGCCCTCCTTCATTATGCAAATTTTATCTGCCAGTTTAAGCGCCTCATCCATGTCATGAGTTACAAAAACTATTGTCTTTTTTAATTCCTGCTGAAGGTTGAAAAGCTCATCCTGAAGCTGGTTTCTGGTAATTGGGTCTAATGCGCTGAAAGGTTCATCCATCAAGATTATTTCCGGATTTGTGGCAAATGCTCTAGCCACACCTATTCTCTGCTGCTGGCCGCCGCTAAGCTCAAATGGATACCTGTCCATATACTGTTCCGGTTCCATACCAACTAGATTCAACAGTTCAAATATTCTCTTTGATATTTTATCTTCCGGCCATTTTTTCAGCTTCGGAATAAGGCCTATATTCTCAGCTACAGTCATATGAGGGAACAGTCCTGTTTGCTGTATTACATATCCCATATTTCTTCTAAGCTCAATGGTATCTCTTTTTGATATATCTTTACCGTCCAGGTATATATTCCCTGAAGTATATGAAATCAGTTTATTGATCATCTTTAATGTTGTGGTCTTGCCGCAGCCGCTTGGTCCTATTAAGACTATCAGTTCACTTTTATTTATTTTAAAGCTTATATTCCGTATTACTGGTTTGTTTTTAAAAGATTTGGTAACATTTCTGAATTCAATCATAAAATCCCTTCCTTTGAAATAAAATTAGCCTAAAACTATCCAAATAAAGAAACCAGATATAAACAGAATTATTTTCTGTTTATATCTGGTTTCTATTCATTTTCAGACTTTATTAATACCGCCTTCGCAACGATCTATAATCTCAATTATTTATTCAAAAGGGCTTTACTCTTTCATAGGAGCTTTCCTCTCCTATCATTTTCACCGGTCATTATATCTTCAGCATTTTTAAGTACTTTAAGCGTATATTCAATTCTGGTGGCACAATTATGTGTTTTTCTACTGGTGTGTATTTTTCTGCGGTTATTCATTAGATAAATTATACACCACATATTACCGAGCATAAAGAAACCCCGCTGGTGTAAAAATTCAACGGGGTTTTAATAAATTTATTTATTCATTTTATTTTTCTTTATAAATTTAATTGTCAAAGCAGTTAAAAGAGAGGCTATAAAACCAGATGTAGATATATAGCTTAACAAGCCATAACCTAATCGGTCCCAACCTGTAGAAGTATTAAAGAGAATAATCCCTGTTACAGCACCTACAAATAGGATTAAAATGAAAATTTTCTCCAATATTTGACCTGCTTTTTTTACATTACTTAATAAAAAGGTTATAATTATCCCTCCAATAGCAGGGTAAATTACCAAATCCATATTCATTTTAAAGACACCTCCTTCTGAAATACCGAATATCATCTATGAAACGCCCCAAAAAACAGGGTCAAAAATCGCAGTTTTTTTGCCTCAATTTTTGCTCAATTAGGCTGAGAGGCGCACGGCGTAGCTTAGGTAAATACTTAATTAGTAAATTTGTTTTAGATAGTTATCTATATGTGCATTTACTTCATCCGGATTGTCTTGATTCGAATTATGGCCTGCATTTGATATCATATAAAATGTACAGTTTGGCTCTGAATCTGCCCATGGTTTTGCTATCTTACGTATATTTCCTGATGCGTCTTTATCACCGCACAGCAGCAGAAATGGAGCTTTAATTTTATATGCAGCATCCTCGTGTAAGCATTTTGTAACCTCAATTAGTATATCAATCAAAGCTTCCTTTCCAACCTTAAAAAAACATTCTGCAACGTATTCTTTTACTTCCTGTCTTAGACCGCATGCATCTGCACTCTGTTTTACCAGTGTCTTCCATGGATAAAGCGTAAACATTGGTTTAGTAAAAGAGAGCATTAGGTTTTCTGTTCGGCTCAATTTTGCCGTATTGTTCGTACAATCTATCAATACAAGGCCTAAAACTTTCTCCGGATAATAGTATGCAATACCCTGAGCAAGATTACCACCCATGGATTGCCCGATGAACACTGCTTTGGGGATTTTTTCTGTTTGCATTATTTTAAGCAAATCATCCATCAGCTGCTTCATTGAAAACATACCTGTATTAGGAAGAGATTTTCCGTGTGAACGGGCATCCCACATGAGTATATTATACTCTTTAGGCACTATTTTTACTTGTTCATCAAACATTCTGTGGTCAACTCCCGCACCATGCAAGAAAACGACCCATTTATCCGCATTTTCTTTTATTTCTATAAGATAGAAAATAGAACAACCCAAATATTCTAGCGTCTTAATTTCAAACATTATGCTTATCTCCTTTTTTTCCATTCATTGCGGGCTTTTTCATGAATAGAATACATCAACTGGCACCATTCCCGCATTTCATTCATAGAAGAATTGTTCGTACTTAGAAAGTCAGTTTCCAGAATATTCATTAACGAACGGAATCCATTTATTCTTGTTGTCAATGCGTTTTCCCATGCTGATTTCGCCATGACATAGAAGTCATTTCTTCCTTGCTGTACCATTTTCTTCTCTATAAAGCCATAGTTCATCAAAAGCCTTAGATTTGTAGAAACACTTGCTCTGCTTATACTTAAGGCAGAAGAAATACGTTCGGCAGATATCGGACTATCACATAAAAGAATATAGCCCAGTATCCGTCCTCCGATTCTGGGTATCCCATAACTTTCGTAATAAAAACCTAGTTTGCCCAATTTTCGCCTACTTTTCACTTTACAACCACTGCATATAGTGGTTGTCTTACCTTATTTATCCTTTGGACCACTATTCGTCATCAGAATTATCGTTTCAACGTGCCTTGAGTGAGCAAAAAAATGTCGTACACCTCTGGTATTCCCTTTGTGTAAAGACATGTTTCAGAAACAGTCGCCCGGATAGGTCATTTTTTAGTGATTTGACGCCTGCTTTTGCGTTATAATTCAATTAAATTGCAAGCATGTAAAACCTTCAAAAGTAGTTTTTGCTAAGAAAGCCGTTAACACAAAAGCAATGTATAAGCAGTCAGGTTTTGGATATAATATTTTAGGGCAGCTGTAAGCTGTACTAACAAGCTTTTATCTGATGACAAAAAGTCAAGCGGAGGAGGCTCAATCAATGCCGGAAGCATCAGGTGTGCCGCAGAGCGTAGATCTGCAAAGACAACTCACAGCAGACCACATCGAAATATGGCTTGCGGAAGGCTTTTTAAAGCTTCGTTGGTGGGTACTGATTGTTTTGTATATTGTTTGCGCCGTGGTCTGGTGGAAGCTGCTGGATAAACGGCGTCTTAAAGAAATTTTAGTATTTACCGCGCTGGCATACATTGCAGTATTAGCCATAAACGAATATGGTCAGGAATTGATACTCTGGGGTTACCCGACCGATGTATTACCGGTATTCCCCCCGTTTAGTTCAGTTAATTTGTTGCTTCTGCCCACCATATATTCACTTATTTATCAGCATTTCTCCTCATCAAGATCATACTTTGTGGCAGAGTCAGCCGTCACAGTCCTGTTTTGCGTTGCTCTGGAACCCCTTCTCGCTTGGGGCGGCTTTTTTGAGCTGCTCAACTGGAAGTATTGGCTGAGTATTCCTGTCTATGCCATAATGGCTCTTCTGGTGAAAATGCTTACGGTCAAGGTATTAAAAATCACAGTAAAAAGCCGCGAAGCAAAGGGGTGGTGATTGCGTGATTATTTCCCCGGCGGGCTTCGGGCCCGATGTTCAGGACCAGTGGCGTCTGACGATAGCACGTATCAACGAATGGCTGAACGCTCAGCTATTCAAGCTTAACTGGTGGATATTACTTGCTCTCTTCCTTATCAATCTGTTTTTATGGTGGAAGCTGGCTAACAAGAACCGGATGAGCGAGCTTGTATTACATTCTGCGCTGGTCATAATATGGGTGATCGTTCTGGACGAAGTAGGCCTAGAGTTGAGTCTGTGGTATTACACAGCGGATATCATTCCATTATTTCCGCCACTTACCGCCATCAACATATCTTGCCTGCCTCTGCTCTATATGCTGATCTATCAATACACAAAAACATGGAAAATCTTTCTAATCGCAAGCGCAGTGATGTCAATCGTGTTCTGCTTTGTATTCGAGCCGATATTCGTCTGCAGCGGTGTATACAAAATGCTGATATGGAAAAGCTGGTATGGTCTGCCCATTTATTTTTTCATCGGTGTGGCATCAAGATTTATGATGCGGAGAATCAGTATCATCATGCAGAAAGCCGGAGTTTCGGATTGACAGTGCCGTTAAACCCAACATATTACCAACGAATTAAGCACTGCCGTCACACCCCGGGCGCTCAAGTAAAAGGACAAATCCGAAGCCGGAGAGATCTCCAACTTCGTTATAAAGGAAAGTTACGAAAAAATAATTCAGCATTGCTTTCTCTTTTTGCTCATGTTCTTTTATAATTCCCTCTTAACACGCGTCTTTCAACGAGGTATAGAGGCAGCGTAAGATCACCGCCTCCTCTCGGCGGCCGCGATGAACTTAAAACGGATGCTCCGGTGCCCTGGTTAAGACCCTAGGCGTTTTTTTATGCCTCAGATCTGCTCCGCAATAAAAATATGGAACTTTGTAAACAGACCCAACTTGGCCCGAAGCTTTTCTGCAGTCTACTGGTGCGAAGGCTAACAAAACGGAGCTACATCTCAATCTTCATCAGTTGTTTTTGCTGGAAGGCAGCGTATTCTTCGTCCAAGTCAAAATAGACAGCAAGAATTTATCAAGGCTTCTAACGTTGCAACAGGATTATGGCCTCCACATGCCTTGAGTGGGCAAAAAAGATGCCGCTAGAACCTGGTGGGACCTTGGCGGAAGGGTATTTTTCTCTAAAACTCCATGTGGCAGTGCTTTTATTAGACCGTATTATCTCCTGTTTCTTACAATCTAATTTAAATTGTAAGCAATAAAACCTTCAAAATCAATCTGACCTTGAAGGCTTTATTCGATACAATTTTCTCCTACAGGAAAATGAGTATTTAAAATTCGCTTGGTCAAAAATCGCAGTTTTTTTGCCTCAATTTTTGCTCAATTAGGCTGAGAGGCGCACGGCGTAGCTTAGGTAAATACTTAATTAGTAAATTTGTTTTAGATAGTTATCTATATGTGCATTTACTTCACCCGGATTGTCTTGATTCGAATTATGGCCTGCATTTGATATCATATAAAATGTACAGTTTGGCTCTGAATCTGCCCATGGTTTTGCTATCTTACGTATATTTCCTGATGCGTCTTTATCACCGCACAGCAGCAGAAATGGAGCTTTAATTTTATATGCAGCATCCTCGTGTAAGCATTTTGTAACCTCAATTAGTATATCAATCAAAGCTTCCTTTCCAACCTTAAAAAAACATTCTGGCCTTGGTGTGAGATAAGATGTATTTCAAACTTTGATTATTTGGCTGACAGGATTCCGCTACTGATAGCTGAAGCTAAACCTTCTGGGTTTTCCCAAGCCATGGAATGACCAGCATCCTTAACGATTTCTATTTGAATACCATGTTCTGTAAGAACCTGTATATCCGGATCAGGTAAAGATTTCTCGCCAAAGATAAATGTTCTGGGACATTCCAGAGAATATAATATCCTTCTCCATGACGGATTTCCTCCCACTGCAGCCGATTTTGATATCAAATAAGCGGCCTTTGGAAACCACACAGACAGAGATGCCGCCCATATTCCATTTCCATCTTCACAGCTGTCCTTTACCAACTTGTCAAATTTTCGATTGACAAAGTCTTGCATTTCAAAATCAGCAATGTACTTACTTGTGGAACCCTCGGAGCTTTTATCCAGTTTGATTCACTTAAAATAATTTGATGAAGTCTATCTCGACATTTATCAGCCAAAGCAAGAGCAACAGCTCCGCCTAAACTATGCCCAAACAAAATAAAAGGCCCAAGATTTAAAGAACTGATAAATTCCTGCAGATATCTTGCATGATCTTCGACGGTATAGGTAAAATCATTGGGCTTGCCACTGTAACCGGCACCTAAAAGATCCACGAGAATACGGCGATGATTCTTTAAAGAATCCTGTGCTGCAACTTCCGGATAATCAAATGAACCTGCACAACCAAGTCCATGGATAAAAAGGATTGGTATATCCTCACCGGGGAAATCATGATAACGCATTATATAACCAGTTTTATAAATTAAATATTCTTTCATTTAACAATCTCCTCGTCCTTTGTTTTGTCAAAAGGCAAACACATTCTGTATGCCTTGAATGTACAAAAAAGACGTCGTATCCCTCCGGAGACTTTATCCTCCATTCTTATTGACAATTATTAGTATAGCACAGGTTCAATCATTCCAGGAATAACCTTTTCTCCTGTGAGCCATTATTGCAAAAAATCAAAATAAAGGTATCAAAAACCTGGATTTTGCCAACTTCATTCCTTATAATGACTTCATCATAGATTCCGTTCTGACAAACAGCTTCGCCCAGGATATCTTATATCCATCCCTCATCCGCAGTAGGGGAGTTATGACATGCATCTTTACCTTTTTCGCTCCTTGTCGCGCAGCGCCAGACCACCTTACCGCGTTCAGTCCTTCTCCGATAAGGCACTCCGCAATCACCGCATACAAGCAAATTCCCCAGAAGGTATTTAATCATTTTTCACAACTTACTTATAAGTTTTAATAATTTCTTTCAATTCAATCGTAGTATATTAATTCTCTTGCATGGCACACAGAAATGCTTTTTAGAGAAATCCTTGCTTCTTTGAGCGTAGACTCTACGGAGCGTGGATTGTACTCTTTATATACAGCATATACAATAAAGCCGGGGTAAACAATATGGCGTTGCGTGAGCAATGCCTGGCCCAAGATAAACAAGCAAGGAGGATTTGGAGATGAACAAGGATATCGTAATGATTGCCGGTCAGTATGACCGTATAGATGGAAAAAACGCCTATAAGTCTGACATCAAACGGCTGACGCTGGGTACGCCGGCTTTGGAAACCAACAAGAATATGAAAATTGCAGCGCAAATCTGGAAGGAAACAGTAAACGGTAAATTAGAAATCAGCACTGAACTGCCCATTCACCAGGTGCTTGATCTGATGATTTTTCTAAGCCGCACCCTGCTGTATTTTCGTGAAGCCTACCGGATGCCGCTGTTATACGACCCCAACAAACCGGCTGTAGAACGGATTGGCGTTCAGGGCGGCGTTATGCCGGTCGCTGTCTGTACCGAAAATCCGGATATCAACGAAGACATTCAGAAGTTTTCCCAGGCTTTAGGTGATTTGGGGGAGCTGACCGGGGAACGGCTGCGTGTGCTGTCCCGAATACTTGAAGAAATGGAGTATTGTTAAAATGGACAATCAATGGCTTCTGTCGCCTGCCAGACAGTTGACGGAAGAAGAAAAATCCCTTGTCTGGCAAAAGCCTGTCACCCACATCGAGAGTGACGCTGAGCGCCGCATCTGTGAAGAGGTCTATCGGAATTGGACACGGGGCGAAATGAAAATTACAAACATCCTTTTAGAGGGGGATGCCGGCTCCGGCAAGACACAGCTTGCAAAGGCTCTCTCCGCCGGCTTTGGACTGCCCTATACCAAGGTGACCTGTTTTGCGGATATGGACAAATCCGACGTATTAGGTTCTATCCTGCCGGTGCTGCCGGAGGATGAAAACAATACTGAAGGTATAACATACAAATATTATCCGTCAGAAATTGTGCGTGCTTATGAAAACGGCTGGCTGCTGGAAATTCAGGAGCCTACGGTAATTCGTGACGCAGCGGTTTTAATGTCACTTAACTCGGCGCTGGAGCCGGACGGCAGCATCAATCTGCCTACCCGGATTGTCCATCGTCATCCTGATTTTATCGCGGTTATTACCGCAAATCGGGGCTATAATGGCTGCCGCCCGCTGAACGAGTCCCTGCGTGACCGTGTGCAGCACAGCGAAAAGATGGATTTGCCCTCTGTCGAAGTTATGACAAAACGAGCGGCGGCCAAAACCGGCTGTACTGATGAAGGATTGCTGATGGCTTTTGCCCGCGTCATTGTTTTATTGGATCAAACCGCAAAGGCAAACGCCATAAAAGGTGTGGCAGGTATGCGCTCCTATTTTTTCTGGGTGGACGCTGTCCTTCAGGGTGCAGAGGCGGTGGACGCACTATATCACAAGGTTATTTATAAAATCACTACCGACCCCGACGAAATAGTTATTCTGGAACAAGCCTTATCAAAGCATGGGGTGTTGCCGGAACTGGAGGAGATATCGGAACGGCCAATCAAAACCAACGGCGAGGTTATGGAAATCCATACAGAGGGAACTATAGAGACAGAGTTGTCTGACGCTGTGCCGGATGACATCCCGGCGGTTGCTCTGCGAAAATCAGCCGACAGTAAAGGTCAGTCCAATTATGATGCGGAAAACGCCGCAGATACGCAAAGCTACGATAACGGAGAGGACGGAGACCCCATATATCACGAGCTGCAGCAAACAACCGATGAGGAATTGGAGCAGCAAAGGCGGGAGTTTCGCAAGCATCTGAACCGGCAAGCGCGGGAAATGGTAAAGGGCTCTTCCCATGAGAAAGTAAATCTGATTGTTCACAGACCGGAAGCAACCTTTGCCCATCATCGTGAATATCATCAGATTGCATCTGCGCTGATGCCGGTAATCCGGGAGCTGGTGCGAAAAACTGTTCCGCTGTTGGAACACGAAGTATCCACAGAGTTTTCGAAATCCCGTGTTTATGGGATGAAATTCCATGCGGAAAAGCTGGCTTCTCCTGATTTTCGCTACTATTCTCAAAAATGTCCGCCGGATGAGGAGCCTTCTCTTGCGGTTGCACTGCGAATTGACGAATCGGCCTCTATGAGCGCCTTTGGGCGGTTGGATGCCGCAAAGCAGGCGGCTGTCGCAGTTTATGAATTTTGTGAAAGCTGCAAAATACCAATGCTTATTTACGGGGATACGGCAGACCGCTCATCTTTGGAGCGGATGTCGCTTTACTCCTATATCGACTGCGAGAATCAAGCTCTGAACGACAAGTATTGTCTTATGGCGATACAAGGACACAGCAACAACCGGGATGGCATGGCACTGCGTATCCTGGCGGAAAAGCTTATGAAAACGCCGCAAAAGACGAAGCTATTAATCAGCATCAGCGACGGTCAGCCAAAGGCTATGCCGGACTATACCGGTGAGACTGCCATAGCTGATATGAAAGGCGTGATACAGGAATATAGCCGCAAAGGCGTATTGTTTCTGGCTGCTGCCATTGGTCAGGATAAAGAAACCATTTGTGATATTTACGGGCAGGAACGCTTTTTGGACATCACTGATTTACGGCAGCTTCCGGCCCGGTTGGTTCAAGTCATTGCTAAATATCTATATCAATGATAAACTCAGAACATCCTGGAGGTGATTAATGTGGACTGCGCCAAGGTCGGGCGTTTAATTTTTCAGCTGCGCAAAGAAAAGGGGCTGACACAGCAGCAGGTTGCGGATTTGCTGAATATCAGCAATAAGACCGTATCCAAATGGGAGTGCGGTTTGGGCTGCCCCGATGTTACGCTATGGTCTGAGCTTGCGGCAGTGCTGGGGGCAGACATTCAAAAAATGCTGGAGGGTAAACTTGATCCCAACCTGCCTGATGTGGGAAAGATTGATAAAACTCAATTCTATGTATGCCCTGCCTGCGGCAACATTCTGACGAGTACAGGAAGCGCCTCCATTTCCTGCTGCGGGCGAAAGCTGCGGCCGTTGAAGCCGGTGCCCTACACTGCAGAACATGAAATTACAGTGCAAGAAATGGACTTAGACTACTATATTTCCATCCGTCATGATATGATGAAAGACCACTATATCGCGTTTGCGGCGTATGTGCTTTACGACAGAGTGCTTCTAATCCGCTTGTATCCGGAGCAAAGTGCGGAAGCCCGTATCCCAGTGATGAAAAAAGGCGGCGACTTATATTTGTATTGCACAAAGCACGGTTTGCTGAAATATACCGATCTTTTTAACTAATATCAGTATAATGGGAATTATAAAGCTGTCTTGTGTTTATACAAAATACCGTATGTCATCTATAAAAAGCCCTAAAAAACCGGGACAAGAAATGCATTTTTTGTCCCGGTTTTTTAGGGCTTTCTTAAAGTTTTTCTTTTCTTGCTCCGGATCAAATGCAGATGCTTTTACAAAATTCAAACGCGCCTTCTCACGCATTTCAAAATATTCTCTCTTAGCTTCTTCAAATTCAGACGGTTCTAATGGACGGCCGTCAGCATATTCAGCTTGAAATTCGTCTGGGTAAACAACGCTTTCAAGCTGTACCTTAGAAACCTCTTCCTGCAGCCGCAGCCAGGCTTTTTCCTGACTTTTATAAAGTTTCTTAAAATAATCTTCGGAAAATGCCTCAGCCTTTTTTGATACTCTCAGCAGCAAATGAAAGCCTGTATTCTGCACGGTTTCGTACCATCCTTTGGTCATGTATTTCATATTAACCTCCATATACTACGGTAATCTCTGTTTAATCCTTCCAACAAATTTGAAATCTCTACATCTAAAATGTCAATCGAAAATTGAGCCACTTGCTGGTTTGATTTTCGATTGACATTAACAGCCAAGGGTTTGCAGCGTCAGCAGTGCTGCACCAATTTTTTATCTTATCAAAATGTCCTGAGAAAAGTATAGATATCTATACTCTATTTCGGTAATATCATTTTTAGCTGTTTCAGCTATGTGATTATAATGATTATCAGATATACGCAGCTCCTCTATTCTTTTTTCTGCCAGATTTTTATATTTTCTTGCCGCTTCTCCATCTGCAAAAAGTCTTAAATATTTGGTACGGTTGAATTGGAGTAAAAGGCTTCATACCAACATTTTTTCATGAACTCACTATCATTCACACAATATGACGCATGGGCAGCTTTCATAGCAATTTCGCCGCGTAATTTCAAATTACATTCTAATTTATCTTCTTAATTCCGCCATGCTCATCCTGTCCAACATTTCATTTGATTTCTGAATAAATTCTTTCTGATTCATTTGACCCCCTGTATTTCGATCCCACTACAATATCCTTTTAGCCGCAATCTTTTTTTCACTCCAGCCAAGGCTCTTGGCCCATGTCCGAGCCTCATCCCTTTCTCTTTTGTCTTCACTTTCATAAACAGTCTCTAAAAAATCAGCAAAGCCGCTTAATCCGCCCACATCATCAAGCAAAAATGCTCCGTCTTTATGGATGCAAACCGGCCTGTGCTCATTCAGCACAATTTCACTTGCATAAGCAATCTCTTCCTGTGAAACAAACCCGCTTTCCAGCAGATCTTGGCAAAATCCCTACTAAATCCGCCCAGCCTTTTACGGTGCCTCCGGTCAATTTTTGATACACTTCTTCCGGCAGGCGAAAACAGCGCAAGTGTGAATTTTGCCAGCCATAAAGTTTTTGTATCGCATAGTGCAGGTTATGAAGCGGCATATCGGATGGTATAAGAATATCCCTGCATATAGTCTCTCCGCCTAAAGATTCCCCATATCTTTTGAGCATTCTTTCCTGATCTTCCGTCAGGTACTCATCTTTCAGTTCCAGATGAAGATAAACCGGTGTGATTCCATCTTTATTGACTCTTATTATGTTTTTCATCTTGTTCTCCCTTCAAATCAATATCTCTGTCTGCTTTTAAATCCATAAACTTTTTTTAATCTTTCAAATATCTCAAAGGCTGCCGGGCATACTTCAACCACATTCAACATACTGTAAAGACTCCATAACCTTTCCGGCTGATTTGTATACGGATAAGTCTTACAGCTTTCAGGTTTCATATCACCCAGTTTACAATCTCCGTCTTCATCCAAAAAATCACATGGCCTGTGTCTGGTTTTATAGCTGTATCCTATTTCGTCCAATTCCAGAAAGAAATCTTTAAACTGGTCGGTTGTTATATTCATGTATCCCGCCGCTTTTTCCAGTTCATCTTCTTGAAATGTTCCTTTATACATTTTGCAGCAGTTTCTGCATTTTCTGCAGTCATAATCAGCAAACAGTTCATTATGTAATGCCAGAAACTGCTTATCCAGTTCCTCTTCATCGGCATGATTCTTCAGGAAGGAACGAAATCTGATATTGTCAGCCTCTATAGCCTTTGCTGCTTTTTTAACTTCACTCGGTTTCAGCATGTCTTCTGTTTCACCTCACATTATTAGTATTGACAATATAATGTGTAGCATAGGCTTCCTTGCGCGTTACTAGTTAAGGGCTTTGATAGATATTTTTTCTACATTAACCCTTTATTTCCTCCAGATTTTGCTATATTTATTCAGTAAAATACCTTTACTCATATTTTCATATAAGCAGAGGTATTCTTTATTGTCCGGCTCCTCTTTCACTTGCATTCGTCTATCATTTTATTATTTTCTCTGCCAGCATAATACCCCCCTTTATTTTTTATACCTTATGTATCTAATTTAAGCGTTACCTATAACAAAATGCAATATCAACCTTGAAACATGATTCAAGCTGAAGTGTGAATGTCAGAAGCAAAAACGTCCTGATTTTTTCGCCACAGGGTCTAAGCGGAGCTGGAAAGCAGAGGAAAACAGTTGTTGAAAAACCGAGGTTTTTCTTGTATAATTGACTATGTATAAACGCATGATGGGGCTGTGCCATACTGATACAGGACGGAGAGATTTTAATATCCCGTTTTCCAAGCAAATGGGGGTTGACAAGCTATGTTTACACAATATACTTATGGCAGCAGGCAGACAGAATAAGTCTGTCCTTTTTGCTGGGCTGAAACAATTTTATATGAGAGATACAGGCATATCTTGCCCATGGGCTTTCCGTGGACAGGATATGCCTTTTTGCATTTTAATGGGCGGCTGAAAGAACAGGCAAAAGCCCTTGGAACCACATGAAACGAAATTATACAAGGAGGACAGAGCATGAAGAAAAGACTAAAGAATTAGTTGTCAGAAGACCGCCGAACGATGATAAATATTTTGCCGGTTTTCTGATGTGCGCCGAATGCGGCTAAGCGGTCAGCCCGACTGAAATAGCTCTGAACTTCAAAAAGAACTGGAATATACTATCCAATGCCGACCTTTCAATATAATACGGGTTTAAATGGAAATCAACCGTCTCCATCATTTTTGTTGGGAAATTGTTTGCGCAGAGCAACTTCGATGCCACTGTTAAAGCCATTAAAATAAGTGCCGTCAATCACCTTCTTTGAAAAATCTTCATAAGAATTAGGTGAAAGTATATTGAAGTAATATCTAATCGGGCTATTCTCAGTTTCAAGCATCTCATTGACTAACTTGAAATGCTTTTGAGCGTCAACCATCTTAGAATAATTTTCTCTAACGATATCATTATCTGATTTTGTTTCAATGACAATGATGTTATCCCCTATTTTAATAAAGAAATCCGGGTTAAATTCTTTTGGATCGCTCCCACGTTTCAAGATGTATTGGAAAGAATAGAACCCAACATTGCGTGCCTTTACCCATGCAGTTATTTTTTGTGCCATTTGTTTTTTTAGCAAAAGTTCAACAAATTTTCTTTCGGGTTCTTGGTCTGCCAAAATAACACTTAAAGGGGTTTTGAAATCATAGATGTTAATTTGTTTTAATTGCTTGCCCGGCAATTCGTCATGCAAAACAGTAAAAACAGCCAAGTCATCGCCTGATATTTCTTTGCTAAAATCGCTTGAATAGAAGATTGTTACACCACTTTTTATTTTTGAAAATACCATTGAAGAGCTTGCCATGTTTTGTGTTGAAACTTCAACTAAACTATTAGCTTTACGCTCATAGCCAGCACTTGTTCGCTTCTTTCTTAATAAAGCATTAAATTTGCCGTTAATTTTTTCAACATTTATTGGCGTAAGCTCATCGCCTGTAATGTTGGCATTTTGCATACAACGACGTATATAATCCTTAATTTCGTCAAGCGAAGGCAGTTTTTCTAATTCCGTTTTCCCATCGCCAAAAGTAATGTCCGTCTTTATATCACGCAGTTTTGCTTCTCTTTCGCGGCTTATTAGTTGATTTACCAATTTTGTTGCAATTTCATCTACGGTAACAGTTTCTCTTTTGATTTCATAATAACGAGTATCTATTTGACTATTGATAGCATCGATGTAGTCAGTGTTTTTTGATATAGTCGTTCCTTGTGTAACTAAGTCTAACGGCTTGTTCCAATCAAAAGTTTCCGCTTTTTCATACTCATCATTAAACTTCTCACGTTGTTCTTGGGTATAATCAATATTATGAACTGTAAAGTTGTATTTTGCTCTTTCGCCATATGATAAAATTTCGCTTGAAAACGAAATTTCATTTTCTAAGATTTCATCCACTATCCCTTTTATATTTTTGCTCCAAGACGAGTGGTTGAAAACCGTCACGGTAGGTTGGCTTGTTGCCCAGAGAGGGATACGCAAGCCACGTCCTAAAACTTGAGAGATTAAGAGTTTTGAATTAAACGCTCTATCTTCCCACGGCACAATTTGAAACACATTTTTTACATCCCAACCTTCTGTAAGCATTGAAACCGAAATTATCCATTCAACACCGCAAGTCTTTTCATCGACATTTTTAAGTATTGCGACATTTTTCTTGTGCTCTTTATCACTTGTTACAATTAACACTTTGCCTTCGGCGACTTTTCTATCTTCTTTAATTGTGTTAACAAGGAAATCCACAAAATCCTCTTTCAACCCTTTTGCTTTTGAAATATCCGCCGTGACAATAATTGAAATAGGAGTTATGTTTGTATATTTTATTTTATTTGCGATATGATTTTGATAAATTTTTTGGAATTTCTCAAAATTTCCATCATTTGTATCTTCGGCAACGTAAGATATGTTCTTAACAATTCGTTCCGCCATTGCTTCTTTAAGCGAATATCTATAAATTACATCTGCAAAATAGTCGTTATCCCTATATGCTGTTCCTGTAAACCCTAAATGATATAAGAAGCCATAAGCATCGTCTGTTATAAATTCTTTCCATTTCTTGATTGACTTGTCCCTACTCGAATTATATGCATGGTGGACTTCGTCGCTTAAAACTAATGTGTCTGCACCAGTCTTTGTGAAACTGTCTTTAATTGACGAACCTGTATTTTCATAAACAGCGTGAATATTTTCAACACAAATGTTGCCTTCTTGTACCGTAGAGTTTGCATCTATAATGCTTATCGCTTTTTGTACATATTGTTTTGGAATGGCGTTAAGCAAACTTTGTTTAGTGATAAGTTCCTGAAACTTTTCAGTTAAGCCATCAGCAATAGTAGGCGATGGGCATAAAACGAGACAGCGTTTGACAAGTCCAAGTGTCATCGCAATATGAGCAATACCAAATATAACATAACTTTTTCCAGCACCTGTTGCCATATCAATAACGCCGGAAAGCATATTTGGAAGTTGAACAGATTTTATCAATGTTTCAAGTGATTTATAATTGTCCTTTATATCTTCGTTAACATCGAAATTTTCTTTCAACAAATTGTTGATTGAACTGTATTTTCCCGAAGCCAAATAGATTATTGCTGTTCTAATTGCCTTCTTTTGAAACTCTCGATCTTGGCACAAAATATCTAAATATTCTTGCCAATCGTCCATATCAAATTTGCTTCTGTCATAATTATTGTCTACTTTAAGCACAAGGTTTTTTATATCAATTTTAATAGTCTGTTTCATTATTGGCTCACCTCCAGCACTTCCATGAACTCATTACCAAAGATGTCGACATATACGACTTTTATTTTATCGTTCTTGATATTGGACTTTTTAATAGATATTCTCCATTTATCACCATCTTTTATTTCATCAGCAAAGTAGGTCTCCTGCATAATGAACTCTTCATGGTTTGTCGTATCTATAAACACCATCGCCAAAATATCTTTAATGTCAGTAAGAATGAAGGGCGAAGAGCATTCATCTATATGTAAAACGACTTCTTTATCTTTCACTTCGAGATGACTTTTCACATCTGGCTGTTCGTTGAAATAGAAACCTACGGAGTTTTCAATATTATTGATATTTTCTTTCTTAGTAGGTTGTTGTAATTTTTTGAAATTCAGCTTATGCAAATCCTGAATAAACCTGTACGGTATCTTCAAAATATAATAGCGTGTCGTTGAACCTTGCGGGATATAGTAATCGCCAATAATATCGACATTCATTTCAGGAGCGACAATATAAAATCTATCACCGATTTTGCCCTTTATTTTTTTATCTAAATTCTCAATAAACGCTTCGTCAACGGCTGTGTTATTACTCTTAAACTTTTGATAAGGATATATAATGCACCAATCGCCGCGACGCTTACCGTCAACTTCGATTCCATTTATTTTTGTTTTCTTTTTGCTTTTTTCTATATGGAATAACTCGCAGACAAAATCATTGTACTTTTCTTCTGTAAGCTTGAATACTTTATCTAAATCGTAGCAACCTGCGTTAACAACGGCAAACGGTTTTGCTTTTTCTTGCATTGTGAGAAAACGCTTTTGAATTGTATAAATTGAGAGTTTGCCAATGTCACAGCCAATCCAACGTCGACCGAGTTTTTCAGCAACGGCAAGGGTTGTTCCGCTCCCTGCAAAGAAGTCCATTATCAAATCATTTTCATTACTGGCAGATTTAATAATCCTTTCTAAAAGTGCCTCGGGTTTCTGTGTAGGATAATCAATTGATTCAATCGCTTGTGAATTTATTGGATGTATATCAGTCCATATATCGCCAACTGCGATTCCTTCACGTTCATCTAAATAACGTTTTACTCTTGGCGTTCCATTAGATGTGAATATGATTCGTCCATTTTTCATGCCCTCATCTATTTTTTTTTGCCCCCATATCCAATGCTTACCTGGTGGAGGTGCAATTAATCCTCGTTCTCCAAATCTTCGAGCGCATCCATTGCCAGTTTGAGTAAAACTATCATCAGTGTATCTTCTACCATTCTCATCCACCTTAGAGTAATGTGAATTTATTAATTCATCTGAATAACCACGATATTGTTTATTGTGCGAAAGAAAGGTGGCGTTTTTTGAATAATAGAAAATCGTATCATGTACATTGCCAAATGTTTTAGCCTGTTTTTTAGCAGCTTTCAATTTCTGCCATACTATTTCATTTTGAAAATTATTTTTATCGAAAACTTCATCTAAAACAATTTTAACATAATGGCACATTTTACTGTCTAAGTGAACAAAAATACTGCCGTCTTCGGATAGTAGTTCTCTTGCTAAAATAAGGCGTTGTCGTAAAAACTCTAAAAATTCTGCACCTTTAATTTTATCGCTATAAGCTTTTGCACCATCTTTATTTTGAAATTCGTCTTGTGTTGCAAAAGGCGGGTCAATGTAAATAAGTTTAACTTTACCCTTTATTTTATTTTTTATAAGTTCGTCTTTGTTTTCGTACAGTGTTTTTAACACCTGAAAGTTATCACCGAAAATTAGGAGATTCTTCCAATCACCTTCATCCTTGACTTCACCGAAAACCTTTGAAACCTGAAAAGGAGTGCTCTGCGGCTCTTCCCCAATGGCAAGTATTCTTTCTTTTGGCTGTTTAGCCTTATATGTCAGTTCATATTCCGCATGATTAACTGGGAATAAAACGGATTGATATTCTTCCGGCAACATTTGTCCTTTTTGAAGCAAAGCGATTGCTTCCTCGATAAGTCTATCCATTGTTTGAGTCTCCTCCGATTTTTTTATTCAATTTGTGCTTGTGCCGTACAATCGGCGGCCTTTCGGCATTTTCGGGTATGACCCAATCCCGATTATTCCATTTAAGTGCGCCTTCGAATTTCCCGGCTTTACACCATAATTGTATCTGTCTTGGCGTTACATCCCACTTCGCAGCCGCCTGATGTACATTTATAAATCCGTTCAAATCGGTGACCTCCAGTTCGTTCAAATCTAACCAATCTATTATATTTCGTATACGCGAAAATATCAAGAGGTTTTTCTAATTTTACGACCTTTTTATTGTTTAATTAAGAATTGAAACCAACAATTCATTACCGGGCGTCCATCCCACCGGGACGGGTTAAATGGCGAATGCGGCGTAAGCATGGTCAGCGTATTTCATAATAATATAGTTGCCGGCAATACTCTGACTATCATCTTTTAATATCCTCCATCTTGATATTGGGGTTGTGATACCTCCTGCGCCCGACTGTTTTTTTGCCATATTCTATTGCTTCACAAGGACACCAATGAATGCAGGCAAGGCATCGTTCACAATTATGCTGCCAAACCGGACGCCGTTCTTCCATTTTTATATTGCATACGCTGCATACTTCCGCGCAAAGACCGCATCCGATGCATTTGTCGGTCGTTAAAAACTCCTCATCCCATTTATTGATGTTTTTATACAGATAACTGTGATTTATAATTTTACTCCACAGTTCAGCTTTCCTTATCACCGGTTTCCCTTCGCCGGCGGCAATCGCTCCGGCGGCTTTTTCCACCTTGCCGGCGGCAGATTTTAATATTTCCTTAACTTTTTCAGATGAAGGAACCTGATGACTTACAATGTAGTTTCCCGGCATCTTAACCTCTTCCGCAAAAGATAAACGAACCTGTTTTTGGGACAGAACGTCTTCCAGCATGCCCAAAGGATTTGCCCTGGTTCCTCCGGAATTGGCGATTGCAAAGCAATAGCTTCCTGGATAAATAGGAAGGTCTTCGATAAATCGTTTTACCAATCTGGGCAGCCCATTATAGTAAACAGGAAATACGAAACCGACAGATTCCCCGGGCCCGCCGACAGGTTCACCCGGCGCCTGTGTAACCATTGGCTTGATTACGCAATCTCCCAATTCTTTTGCAATTTTGCGGGCAATTTCCAGCGAATTACCTGTTGCAGAGAAATAAAAAATTGTAAATCCCATATCAACCCTCTCCATAACTTTCATTTATAAAATATTTTTTTGAGTTCATTAAAAAAATCATCTAATTGGGCAACAATCATGTCATAATCCAATTCATTTTTTTCCGGGTTCCGAATATCCTCGGCGGCGCTATTATTTTCACAGCTATCCTTTTATCTGAATATGAATTTAAACCACCAAATAAATCAATGGGGTAGGACAGATCCTGGATGTGGTGCAAAAATGCAAATGATAACGTCTTGGTATTGTAATACAGCTCAATGTATTTGAAAAACATTGCATCAATTCAGACTATTTTATAAAATTTACGCTTTTATTTTTAGACTCATTAAAAAGGCACTGCGGTTTCACAGTGCCTCTTTAATGAGTCTTTTTTTGCTTAAATTCATACGAAGGGGCAGGCGCTTATCTCAAAGGTTGCCGCCTCCTGCTCTGCCCCGGCCGATGAGTCAGAAAACGTGCAGCCGGCAAACAAAATGCTGCGCAGGTTTCAGTTAGTGCTTAAGATTAGGATATTCTTCTTCCGGTATACTTGCTGAAACAGGCATCATAATGCCTTTGACAGTTACTCGGCATTGGTTAAATATGCAGGTATCGTGTGAAAAGAAAATCAGTCCGGCGGCTCTTATTATAAGTTAGACAAGTAAATTCAGATAGAATCGCAAGCTATCCATGTCATATTTATAAAGGTGATCCTTCATACTGTCAGGAGTCATAGGATATTTTGCTTTATATTCGTTCCAGTTAGTAAGGTATTTAGATTCGAATTTTCCGAAGTTCGGATCTATTTCATAATTTTCACTGTTAAGTTTTTTACCGTAGCTTTCGCCGGCATTGTCATAAACAGCATAATCTCTTAGGAATTCGGTAAGGGCCCGATAGTTCTCAAGATTAATATCGCTTAACATCAATGGGCCTTTGTCAAAGCTGAATATGTAGCCTCCGCCTGGCAGCATGATGTCACAAATCTCTTTTGCCTTATCGAGTACCTGTTGTTTTGTTCCCCTTTTTAAAAGGTCAAGGGGGAATAAACCTTTTATGATGAACTTGTCACCAAGTTTTTCTTTTATCAGCTTCGGATCTCCGTATTCAAACATCATTACGGTTCCTGCAGGCAGTTCCCGTATAATATCAAGGTATCTCATCCAGTTATCTTCAAGGAAAGGCGAAGTTCTGATTCCCCGTGCTGCGTACTGCTGTACTAATTTCAGATAGGTTGGCCACCAAACCTCGACAAAATCCTTTTCCCGCATAAAGGTCGGCATATGCAAAGGCATGCCTACAGCGCCTTCGGGAGAAGGTTTAGCTGGGAGGCCTAATTGGTACATAAGAGGTAACAATGCTTCGCAAGCCTCGATGATTTCACTTCTGCGCCTTCTGATATCCATGCTTATTCCGGAAAAACTTCTAAGCTGATCGGAAAGAAAGTCATAGGGTGCGGCAGTAAATCCTCCGGAGCCGGGAGGAGCTCCTTTATAGTAACCGTATTTCTCAATAAGTCTATTCATGATGGGAACCGTATTCCCTAACTGCCTGTTATTCTCCGCCTGTACAGCGCTTATACTCAGGGACCTTTTTATAGGATCCTCTAAACTCAGCGCTTTGTGCTGTCTCGGCAGTACCTTTTCCAATATGCACGCATAGGGATCCGCTATTAACTCCGGATATTCACTTTCTTCCATACCGACTACTTCCGGATGCTGCATGAATCCGTTGCTGCCCATCTGGAAGGACTGTGAATCAATGGCCTGATATCCCCCTGCAATTCTTGAAGCAAGACTAACGGGCATAATCGGGCAGGTGTCGGAATAAATCAGCTGTGAAACTTCGTCTGCTACGGAATCAAGCAATCCGTAGTTGAATTGAACTTCCAAGATGTCTAATTTTGCATATTCTGCTATAATACGCGGAGAAATAGAAAAGGAAACAGGCATTCTTTTAGGTATGATATTATTGAAAATATCTGAGAATAACTGATTCCTTTCCTGTTGAAGTTCTTTAATTGACATGGCAACCTCCTTATAATTTAAAATTTTAACCTGATACACAAAAAGTCTCCGGTCTCTTAGTCTTCCTTGCTCATTAAATGAGAGCATAGGCCGGGGGATGAATTGATGCTCCTGGAGGAATAAAACACCTTAATTATCGATATGATACAACTATTATAGTTCATTGATTGCTGGATATATTAGTTTGAATAGAGAAATCGATTGGCTGAAAATGCGATAACCAAGCTGTAGGTCATTCCTTCCATGCGTAAGATATCCAAAGCACTAAAGGAAACCGACATCATCGGCATCTGGGACAGGGACTGTCCGAAGTCACGCTTGGGGAGACTGAGGTTACGAAGTCGTGGAACCATCCACCTCTTTAGGCGGTGGTAATTCACTAAGCTTTTCTTTGTATTAGCTGCCGTGAATTTGTAATCTACCTGCAATTTTAAATTTTAACCGGTTGAGTTAATTGTAAATTTCTCAATCCCAGTTGTCAACATAAATTGCTGAACAATTGTTACCGGTTGACTATATACAATATGCAAAATTTGATTAGATGAACTATTTATATTTTCAGCTTCTTTTTGCAATAGAACATGGTCTATAAACAGCACTATTGTATCATCTTCCTCCGTGTGTTACTGGTTAAGAGCTTTGATAAATATTTTATTCTGCATTAACGTTCCCTCCAAATTTTGCTATTTTGCTATATTTATTCAGTAAAATACCTTTACTCATATTTTCATATAAGCAAAGGTATTCTTTTTACGCATGCAATTTTTTTATTGTTTTTTATTTTCTTATGGCGTTTTATGCTAAGGAGTATTTTGAGATTTGAGTTTCTTTATTGGGTATCAAAAAGAGGAATTATATATAAATACAAAAATTTCCTTTGAGATATTTTTAGCATTTCGGGTATGATATTATTAAAAATAAGTATACAGTTAATAAGAGGTTTTAATATGAATCAAAATATATACGATAAATTTCTTCATGATTTTACGGTACTTAAAAAACAACTGGGAGACAAGGAAGTTAAAAAATTTAATCTCGAATTTTTGAAACGTGCTGCTGTCAGGATGAACTCATTTTCAAATACCTGTGAAACCTGCGAAAAACATATGGAAGAGCTGGCAATTTTCGTTGAATATTTAAGCACCAAATCCGATTTCTTAGAAAAGCAGGACCAAAAAGAGTACCAACGCAGGGTAAATGATATTGTTACCCACTTGACAAAAGCACATAAACTGGTTACCGAAGGGCATTATTTAAGCATAGGTATTGCTCTTGGATTGTGTTTCGGCTTGGTGTTTGGGCAGACACTTTTTGATAATTTAAGCTTAGGTATGCCAATCGGAATGTGTATCGGTTTAGCTATGGGTTCAGGCATGGACGCAGATGCTAAAAAGAAAGGTCTGGTAATATAATTTACTTAGTTTATACTGTATAGAAGTTATATATACTAAATATCAATACCCTGGACCTTCTTTGCTCAATGAAATTTAATTTAGATGCAGTAAGCTTTAATTATCATATTCTTTTTTATTTCTTTTTATGGCTCCCTGTCCGGGAGCTTTTTCGATGTCTCCTGCGGCCAGTCGCCCTGCAGGAGCTTTTTATAATAGCTATCCGTCAAGTACAACGGAGCGGCAGGGTTGTGGCAGGTCAGACGGTCCTTGGTAATAAGCGTCGTCGTCGCTGCCTTGGAATATTTGTAGAACAAACTGTCGTGCCCCACACAAAGCCCCACTACAACATTCAGGTCGGTCTTGGCCTTGTTCAAAAGCTTCGCCTGCATAATAGGATTACACATGCTCTCACCTTCGCGCATGATGTACGCCTCACCGATGCCAATCTCAGGTTTCTTGACCGCGCCAACCTTACACGCCGCGCCATACACCTCAAAACCATGTGCCCGTAACATCTTAGCAAAGGTCCGGCTTTCCGCCATGAGCCCCACACACGTTGCGATACCAATCTTTTTTGCGCCGATGCGCCGGGCAAATTCCATTATCTCCTCAACGCGCGTCAAGCGGCCGTAAAAACCACCTTCCACCTCTGCCGCCGCCAGCGCAATTTTCTTGTTAACGCGGTTGTTGATATAGAGAGCTACTGTTTCGGCAAGCTCTCTTTCGTCCAGCCCCGCGGTCAGGCAGAATTCGGGATATCGTTTGTCGCCCATTGTACAGCCGATTAACCCGCAATCCGCACACGAGCGGCATTGTTTTTCTTCAGGCATACCCCGTTCCTCCATTTCATATCATTCATATATGCTTTATTTACAGAAGTATAGCACCGCTTCCGCCGGTTGTCAATAGTTCAAAGGAATAAAGACCTCCCAGGGTAAGACAAACTTTCCTCTTTTACTCGCCTAATCTGCTGCATAAGGATACGCATATCTTTTGAACTTTAGCTTGCGCTTCCCTAATGGTTGATATGTACCCCATAGCACGGCTTTCACCGCCAAGTTAAGTGCCATGCCTCCATTTACATACCGGCAGTTCGTTCAAAGCGATACATAAGAAAACCGGACCCTACTTTCGCAGAGTCCGGAAAAAAGCTTTTCTTTTTTTACCTGACAGGTGGCAGTTCAGTTTCACAGTGCCTCATTTCTCGCCCTGTGCGTCAGGAGCGATTGCAACAGCGTATTCCGGCTGATACTCCAAGATAAAAAACATCCCTTTTTTATGCTTTGTTTTCCACAGCTTCAAAATATCGGTTTTCTCTTGCGGAAGTTCTGATACATTGATATATTCGTCTATAAGTTCCGGATTTTCCCACAGTACTTCTCTGACTTTGTACACCATCATATCACTGACAGCGTTGGGGTATTCCGGCTTAATTTTTGCTTTGATTACATTCTTCCGATCATTGACAAAGCCCATTAAGCCATACCATGTCTCATAAAAAAGTCTGCACTCTTCAGAACTTAACTGTGATGTTTTTTCATCGTCAAATATAGCGCAGCACTTCTTGTATTTCTTGCCGCTTCCGCACGGGCAGGGGTCGTTACGTCCTATTTTAGGTCTTTGCAATGTTGGAAACTTAATGATATTTTGATTGCCCTTGCTAAAAATCTCACGAAGCTCCGATGGCGTATATCCGTTGTTTTCCCAGATGCGCGTGTTATTTTTTGCAAGCATAATTCGGTTTATAAACTCCTGTAACTGTTTTTCGTCACGGAACACAAGATCATGCCTGTCCAGAATGGGTCCCAATTCTTTTATCCCATCGCCATATATTATATAATCTCTTACTTCCTCATAGCCTTCAGAGGTATCCTTGCTGTAGCCGAAAACGTCCCACATGAAACTGCGTACATTCCATAAGTGGTCGTTATCAACGTAATCCTCAATTGTATATTTAAGGAATTCGTTTTTTTCGGGTATATAGCGGGGTTTGTCCCCTTGGTGTTTCAATAAATAATCGGCTTGGTCAAAGTCATCGAAAAACCAATAATGCACGATGTATTCCTTATAAAAACCATACCTGCCGTCTTTTAACACAAGCGGCAGGAGGAGAACATAAATCTCCTCTTCATTCGTCTCTTCGGCATTTTGTTTATTGAAAATATCAACAAAATCATGACGGCTGATAATGCCATATAGGTTCACCGCCGCCCTTGCATAAGAATCAAGCAGCTTGCGGATCATTGCCTTCCCGTTAGGGCAACGGACAACGTCTGATTTGCAGTTATATTGTTCAAAAATTTTCTTTGCCTTTTCTTCAGTCATATTAATTCTTATTCCTCCCCTCCTAAAGTATTTTTAACTTCTGCACTGCTTGGTTTCTATTCTGTAATGCTTTCTTAAAGTTTTTCTTTTCTTGCTCCGGATCAAATGCAGATTATCAAGAGCATTTTACCAAATCTTTGATCTAAATGCCATGCCGTCGTGTTTGACCGTCAGCTCCTTCTGCTCCTTTCGTAATTGTCGAGGAGCTTCTGGAACCGTTCCGGCGTAATTTTACCAAGGGTGCTGTCCTCCGATAACGCTGTCATACTTAACAAGAATAGGAAATAGACTTCATACAAATTTTTGCATAAACTATAAGACTTCAAGCTGTATAATAATACTATTGTACATCAAACATATCATATACTCGTTATTACTACCCTTTAAAAAATAAAATCGCATCGGCTGCAGTGAAAACCAATGCAACTTAGCCTGGTCGATCTCCTCAGGGACATCTCATACTGTAATAAATGAGCCATAAAGCTCGACTAAAACTTTATGGCTCATTTATAATTAATAACTAATCTATCGGCCTGTTGATTACCTCTTCACCAGTCTTTGTGTTGTAGAATATGCTGCCCTTTGAACTGTTCATATAGTAGAGCCAATCACCGGCCAGGTTAAATCCATATGACCTGTTGTCATCATCAAGCCTGATATTTTCTGAGCCATCAGTCCTGATTCTGTAAAGTTTATATCCATCCAGGCCGTTGCAATAGTATACAAAGTCTCCCAGTACTGCGGCTTTATATGCCCTTGGGGCAATCAATATCTCATCTCCTGTACCATCTGATTTAGACTTATATATAGCAGTATCGCCGGTATCTGTTTCTCTGGAGTAAAATATCCACTCGCCCACAACATCCAGGGAGTATACACTATTATTGATTACTGATTGCTTACCGGTACCGTCAAGCTTCATTCTATATGTCCTGTCATAGTCACTGCTTCCCGAATAGTATATGAAGCCCTCGGAAATGGCAAATCCCATTATCCAATCATCGCTTACCTTTGTATTCCCGGCGCCGTCAGTCTTTATCCTGTAAAGCCTTGGAGACTGCATGTTTGGGGAATCGTCGCGCACATAGTAAATCCAGTCCCCTGATACGCGTATATTCCATACGCTGTAGTCCGTAAGCTTTGTTCTCTGATTGCCGTCTGCTTTAATTTTGTATAGTTTATCATCGTCGGACTGATTTACATAGTATATCCAGCCTTCCATTACATTTATATAACGGGGAGAATCATTACTCAGCTTAACTCGGCCTGTTAAATCATCCTTAATTTTATAAAGGAAGCCATTTTCTACATTATCATTATAATATATAAAGCCGCCTGAGAACACCGCCTCAGTGCCGTATACAGCCATATCCCCTGTTTCTCCCCCTATATTATCCGATACAGGTGCAATTGGCAGCAGCGCGGAAGATGGGACAACTCCTTCACCACCCAGTGCCTTTACCTCCTTTAACTGAGGCATATTATCCTCTATGAAATCCTTTGTCTTCTGCTCAAGCTGTTTGCCTGTAAGCACTATAGGCGACAAAGTCTTAGTGGCAAGTACTGAGCCTGCAAGGGCATCAGGAAAATCGTTTCCTGTTGACACATATATGGAGCCAAAATCCAGATCATCTTTAAATCTTTCCAGCACCGCTATATTGGTCTCATACCTGTCGTTTCCATTTATTCTCTCTCCATCAGGAAGTTTATTTGCTACCGCATCACTGATGACACCTGTTCCGCCTACTACAAATGCTTTAGTTATACCATTGATATCTATATACTCCTTTATATTTTCTGGAAGTTCTGATCTTGGTGTCAATATTATAGGCATACCCTTTTTTGCCGCAACAGGGGCTATTGAAAGGGCATCAGGGAAGTCATTGCCTGTTGCAACAACAATCTCTCTGCTTATGCCAAAATTTGTGTTCATATAGTCTGCAACTTTTAGGGATGTATCATACCTGTCGTTTCCTGAAAGACGGATAACCGACATACCTTTTCTCTCCAATTCATCTTTAACACTTTTTGATACTGCGCCTTCTCCGCCTATTATAAATATATTCCTTGCGCCCAGCCTTTCAAGTTCCTCTCCAAGGCTGCTTCGTAATGCAGTTTTATCCGTGAGAAGTATAGGGGCATCCAATTTTTCAGCCAGCGGCGCTGCGGACAGGGCATCAGGGAAATCCTCTCCTGTGGCCAATACAACATTCTGTGAAGATGTCCAGCCGGCCTGAGATATCTTTATGGATGTCTCATACCTGTTATTACCTGCATACCGGCTGATTTTTCCTTCCGGCACAGCCTTCACCGAAAATTCAAATGAATTGTCTTCTTCAAGAACCATACCCTTGTAGCTATCCTTGACACTTCCTGCAGGCAGTGTAACTGTGTATGTCTCTCCAGCATTCAAGATAGTATCAGGCTTTATTGTCAGCCTGCTGTTCTTAAAACTAACTGAAGAAGGCACCGTGTTTCCTCCGGAATCCCTCACATTAATGGAACTGTAGTTTGTGCCGCCTGCTATCTCCATATTGAAATTAACGGTTATAGCATCATCTGCCCCGGTAATCTCCATACCATCCTCCGGGTAGGTGCCCCTTACAAGAAGAGGAGGATTTTCAGCATTTTTAGGCCTTACAGTTGTAAAAGAAAATTTAAGATCATCCTTCAATATACTGCCGCCATCATCCTTTACTGCATCCTGCGGGAGTTCCACAGTATAGCCTTTACTATACTCAAGATCTTCCAAAGGAGTTATGGTGAGTATATTTTTGTCGATTTCCTTTTTCACCGGTACAGAACCGGTACCATCCTTAATCGCAATACTGCCGTAGTTGTCTCCCTCAATGATATTTTTATTGAATGCAATAATAACCGGCTCAAAAGCTTGAGCATAAGTGCTGTTATTGTATGGCTGTATATAGTTTATCTTAAAGGGTATATTGCTGGGCAGAGCCTTTACCAGGTATTCAGTATTATTATTGGTACCGTCGCCTAACTGTCCCGACCGATTGACTCCAAAAGCCCATACCGAACTGTCTTTCCCAATGGCAATGTCAAAGTACCGCCCTGATGAGAAAGCCCTTGCGCCGTCAGGAAAATCTATCTTTCTTGCCTCACTGATGGCATATTGAGCATTGCCCATTATGCTCTCTCCCCAAAACCACCCGGTCCCATCCTTCTTCAATACGGTAATATGGCTGTAACCTGCTGAAACTGCAGCTGCGTCTTTTATTCCCCTGGCTCCGCTTGCAATATATGCCGCGTCTTTCCCCCATACATACATTGTCCCGTCCTTCTTCAATGCCACATTATACTCTTCTCCCGTATCTATTGAAGCAACGTCCGCAAGCCCTATAACTTTGGAAGGGATTTCACCATTGCCCTTTACGCCAAGCGCCTCATTGAGGTTATTTCCCCAGGCCCATACCGTACCATCCTCTTTTAAAGCCAAAAAGCGGTCATTTCCTGCCGCTATGGCAGTTACATCAGTCAAGCCCGGAACTTTTTCGGGCAAACTGCCCCCATTGTCATCATACATATTGGAATACCATGTCCAAACCGTTCCGTCATTTTGCAAAGCCATGGAGTAATCTTTGCCTGCAGAGACAGCAATTATATTTTGAAGTCCCGGTACCTTGTACGGAGACCCGTATAAATCCACATAGGTCGGATCTATTTCACCGGTTCCATACATGTTAAAACCCCAGCTGTAGACGGTACCGTCTTTCTTAAGTGCGAGGGAATGATTTTCTCCGGCAGAAACCGCAGCCACATCCGTCAAATCAGGTACAGGAAAAGGTGTATTAAAACTATGAGGTATGCTTGAAAAAATCATTCCATTCCCCAACTGACCATATTCATTGCTGCCCCATACATACAATTTCCCGTCTGCCCTTAATGCCAGCGAATGCTCCTTCCCGGCGGATACCGCTACAATGTCGGAAGGCTCAAGGGTAGTAAAGCTTGATACATAATCCCCCGTAAGAGCTCCCCCTTCATTATATTTTACGGCGCCGGAAGGTATTGTAACTGTGTACCTTGTATTTAAAACAAGAGGACTCTTGGGAGTCAGAATAATGGTATTATCTGAAATGCCCTTTGATATTTCTATATTATTATTCTTTTCATCCTTGATACCGATGCCTTCAAAATTCTCCCCGGCAATAATGCTCTTGTTGAACTTTAATGTAAATTTGCTGTCTAACACCACATGCCTCTCGTTATTCCCGGGAGACACTTCATCTATATTGGCTGCTGTTGAAAGAGCATTTCCGGTGGTAAAGCCGAACTTATATTCTTCCAATAATCTGTTCTCTTCTTTATCTATAACAGCGCCTTCAGGTATAGAGACGGTGTAGGCTGCATCGTTTTTCAAGCTCTCCCTGGGTGTGATAGTCAATATGTCTTTGGAAAGTTCCTTATTCATCTCAACGACACTTCCGGAATAATCCTTTACCGTTATATTATTATAGCTTATACCCGGCTCTACATTTTCGCTGAATTTTACCGTTATAGACTTGAAAACCGCTATATCTTTATCCTCGTTATTGGGGCTGCTTGAAACTATCTTCGGGAAATCTACGTCCACATTAGCCTGTATGGGACTATACTTACTGTTGTAAATAGTCCCGTCGGCAAGCTGGCCGCTTTCGTTATTGCCCCAGGACCATACTGTGGAATCCGTTTTTATGACAAGGGAGGTATCATAACCCGCGTCAACAGCCCTGATATCCCATAATCCCTGGACCTTCACAGGTATATTTTTGTCCTCCATGGACCCTGTCCCAAGCTGGCCGGAATTATTGGCACCCCATGTCCACACACTGCCGTCTTCTTTTAATGCCATTGAATGGTACCATCCGCTGCTTAGCATTTTTATATTGCTTAACCCCTTTACCATGACAGGAGAGCTTTTTTGTATGTTTGTGCCGTCTCCCAGCTGACCCTTGCTGTTGTCTCCCCATGCCCATACCGTTCTGTCTTTTTTTAATGCCGCGGAATGTTCCCTTCCCAGGCTTAATGCAAGGACATCCCCCGAAATATTTATCTTAACAGGCAGCAATCTATCTTCAGTTGTACCATCTCCCAGCTGTCCTTTGCTGTTGTCCCCAAAGGCCCATACCGTTCCATCCTTCTTTACTGCCATGCTGTGAGCATATCCCGAATATATGGCGGCAACGTCCGCAAGGCCTGCGACCTTCACAGGAGTCCTTCCATTCACCTGTGTCCCGTCTCCCAGCTGGCCCTTGCTGTTGTCTCCCCATGCCCATACAGTACCATCCTTTTTTAGCGCCAGGGTATGCATCCCTCCGGAACTGATACTTATTACATCATCCAGCCCCACAGCCATCACAGGTGTAGCTTTGTCTCCTCTCGTCCCGTCTCCCAGCTGCCCGCTGCCATTATTCCCCCAGGACCATACCGTCCCATCTTCTTTTAATGCTGCGGCATGAGAGTCCCCGGCGGAAATTGAGACTATTTCATTCAATCCTTCTATTTTTCCGGGCCTGCTCCTGGCCCATCCCCCCTGGTCCGGACGGATTTCATATCCCCAAAACCAGACTGTGCCGTCAGTCTTTAAGGCCAGTGCGTAACCCCCGCTCATTTCAACCTTTTGGTACACCTGCATGACATGGCCGGCACCTGTAGTATCAGCTGCCACAGCATAGTAAGCGCCGCCGGGCAGCAATGAAAATAAAATTGCGGCAGTGATTATCAATGATAAAATTCTTTTATTCTTCAAGTGTAATCCTCCTCAGGCCAATTACCGGACATTAAGATGTCCGTGTGGATTTTTATAGCTTTCAACTTTGCCGTCGGCATTAAAATAAACTACATCCCAGCTGTATACAAACTGTCCGGGTTCAGTGTATACCCAGAAAACCGTACCGGTCCCGAAATCATCCACTCCATAGGGTGTGCCCATAGCTTTCAAAACCTCATCTTTGGTTGAACCCACAGAAAATGGAGGCTCGGAAGGAGCGGGGTCTGCGAGGTTTAACTTTAAATTCCCGCCGTCATACCATCCCTTTACAATCCCATTTTTATCCATACCTACCCATGAAGTCCCGTAATACCAGACGGTATCATAATAAATTTCTTCCCATTTATCAATGTCATAGTAGATGCCCAGCCTGTCATTAAGTCCGTAATAACTGCCTCCTGATATTGTGCCGGGAGTCCCCATGGCTTTTATCACATCATCCCTGGTTGAACCTATATCTATGGCCCCGGCCGAAGGCTCGGCATTGCCTAGATGTACCCTGAGCTCCCCTGCGTTTTTATAAAATTCCACTTTTTTTTGCTCATTAAAATACACGACTGAATTGCCGTATTCCCATGTAGCATATTTTTTTAGACGTGCATAGTCGCTTGTCATTTTATCGGGAGCACCCAGGGCATTTGCCACATCTTCATATGACGACCCTATAGTAAACGGGATACTGCTTCCGTTTCCCAATGTTATTTTTAAATTCCTGCCGTTGTTATCCCAGGAGTATACCCTCATATTTTCATCCAGCCCGATTGTGGAATTCCCATAGCTTACCTGATAATAACTGGTATTTGATAATTCCCTGATAATAGATTCAGGTGTCCCCATGACCTTCCCTATATCTTCCAGTGTTGAACCTATGGTAAAAGGAGGTGCAGCCTCTTCAACTGCCCCAAGTGAAACTCTAAGCTGTCCGCGGTTTTGCCATCCGTATACCTTTTTCTGTTCATCGAAATAAATCTCGGAAAACCCATACCTCCAGGTCCAGCCGGGCCTGTAATACCCGCTTTCCGGAGTATTAATATAGTCGGGCTCGCCCATGGCTGCTCTTACCTCTTCTTCAGATGAGCCAATAGTGATTGCTGCATATGACGGGTCAGGATGATTTAGGTCTGCCTTCATATCCGTGCTAAAGTAGTCATCCAGATTGTATACTCTGCCATCATGGTCAAATGATATTTTCGAATAGTTATATTCCCATATCTCTCCCGGAAGGCCGGCATAGTCAATCTTTTCACTTATCACATGGGGCTGTCCCATGGCTTTAGCCACATCTTCCCTGTCTGAGCCGATAATTATAGGAGGAGCTTTGGGGTCCTTATCCCAGGGCACAAATTTCAATACACTTGTGTTATTGCTCATACGCACTATCTTCCATTCTGCATTGAAATTTATAAGCGATATATCGTATCTCCATGTTAAGCCTTCAAATTCGTTGGGATACCCCAGTTTTTTCAATACATCTTCCTTCGAAGACCCGACAGAAAGAAGCGGCGCTGAAGGATCTATTACCGAAGTGTCCATTTTAAGGTCTCCTTTATTTTCCCACTTGATTATATTCCCGTCTGCATCAAAATAAACAGTAGACTTACCATACCTGAAGGCATGGTCAAAATCATTGCCTGTAGTGGTTATCGGACCTTCATCCGGAGTCCCCATGACCTTTAATACATCACCTTCCAAAGACTCAAAATCAATGCCGGGAGCGGAAGGATCTGCCTCGCTTACAAATACCTTCAAATTGCCAAGATTATTATAACCTGTAACTTTCCCATCCTTAAAACGCACAGTTGATTCTCCATACCACCATTCTCTAAGGCTGGCCATGTCTCCGTTTTCAGTCATCAGTCTGGTAGGTGTGCCCATTACTTTAACTACATCCACATATGAAGAGCCGATAGTAAAGGGAGAAGCGTTAATATCTTTAACACCCATGGCAATTTTGGGACTCCTATAATTATCCCAGCCTATTACCTTATAAGGATTGGTATTCATGGTAAAATAAATCCTGGCATCATAGTAGGTTAGCTCATATAATTGGCCCCGTCCCTCTCCTATAGGCTGGCCCATTATATCCAGCACTTCATCCAGAGTTGACCCCAATGTCACTTTGCCGCTTACAATGGGCTCCCTGCTTTGCAGTACCTGCAGGGTGTCCTGAGGGATTACCCCTTCACCGCCTATGACGTAACAGCTATTTTCCGGCGTAGTCTCCTGCAGACTGGATACAAAGCCTACGGTGACATCATCCGGGGTTTTTGAAGTCAGCAGGATGGATGAAGAATGCCTTGACGCAAAGGGCGAACCTGCAAGGGCGTCAGGGAAATCTTCCCCTGTTGCTATTAGCATGCTGTTAAAGTCAATGTCCTCTTTGAAACGGTTTATTATATTGACATTGGTTTCATAACGGTCTTTTCCCCATACTCTTTCACTGGAGGAAAACTGGCCGGCAACAGCATCGCTTATAACACCCGTACCTCCGACTACATAAGATTTGGATATGGATTTATCATTGATAAAATCCGTTACCGCAGAGGAAATATTATCCCTTGATACTAAAAGTATGGGAATTTGCTTTTTTGCAGCGATAGGCGCAATTGACAAAGCATCGGGATAATCGTCGCCCGTCGCCACCACAACCGAATCGAAATTATTCAGTTTTTTTGCTACTTCCACCGATGTTGCCGCCCTGTCCGGGCCATAAATTCTCTCAACTTCTATGGCATTTTGCTGTCCCGGATAAGTGAGCTTTGATATGTCCGACTCCACAGCACCCGATACTGCTCCGGTACCGCCTATTATATATACCTTTTTCACCTTAAGCCTTTTAAGTTCCTGTTCTGTTTCAGGAGCAAGCCTTGACTTTTGTGTAAGAAATATAGGAGCATTATAATATGCTGCAAGGGGAGCTGAACTAAGGGCATCAGGAAAATCCTCTCCCGTTGCAACGACGACTATGTCCGACTGTTCCCACCCTGAATTTGATATGCTTGCAGCTGTGCTGTATCTGTTATCACCTGCAAGCCTTGTGGCATCGGAAAATGCATAAGCCTCTTGTTGAGTAAAAATTAAAGATGTTAAAATCATAAATGTAAATAGTATGAAACCATTTAAAAACCATCTGCAACTTTTCATATTCGAACCGCCTCTTTATTTTATAAAGTTTATAAATTTGGGACATAGTAAACCACAACCTGATTCGCACACGTATAGAAATGCATAATTCTATTTTAGTATTGAAACCTCTATGTTTATATGCAAATATATTGGTCCAAGTAGTACAATCTTCCTGACATTCTATAATGTACCTGTAAAACAAGACACGATTTAAAAAAACGAAGTGACATGTTAAAATAAAACAGTATATAAAATTAATCGAAGAACACATTTCTGAATGCACTTCTCTTTATGAAGCTGCCGTCAAACGCGGCTCGACGGTTGCACCAAAAACAGGCCGCATTAAAGGTGTATATACAGTATTAAAATTGTATGGAGAAACTTCACTTTGCCTTAACATAGCAACAGGTATGGCTCCAATCTCAAGGATAATTGAGGCGCAATTAAATATAAGATATACTTTTATTATGAAATATAATAATATTACAATTTTTTAAATTTAGGAGTGGTAAATATGAACTTATCAATTTTTATGATAATAAGCATTGTTCTAAGTATTGCTATATATAAATTGTCTCAAAGCCAAACTCCAATTCAGATTATGCTTTTAGGATTTGAACTTACATTTATAGGGGGATTCATTTCTATATGGGTTCATATGAATACTGTAAATGCAAAAGATGCCCCTGTAGTTATTGGAATAGGATATTTATTCTTTTTTACAGGTCTTCTTCTTAATATGTTAGGATTTATAAAAAAGATAAAATAGAAGCATAATTTGATATTTTACATTAACCTGGAAAAACAGAAAACAGAAAAATTATATACATTACCACGAAAAGAGAGGCAATTTGGAGGTCACTGAAAATGTCTCCCTCAGGGCTTAGAAAATTGAAAGGGTGTAGTATTCACATGTAAATGTGGAAACTACACCCTTTAACAGGGCATACAAACAGGTTAAGAACAACAACGGAGCGCCTGGCATTGACGGAATGTTAGTAGATGATGCGCTTCCATGGCTAAAAGAGAAATACCATTTGTATGGCACAAGTATATCAGGCAGTTCATGATGTATCCGGTTGCATTTGGAGCATCTAAGCCTGTGTACCACTAGCTCCAACTTTTCGCTTCTACTGCTTAGAGCTATCCGCTTACGGCTTCCGCTCACTCTAAGTTCTGAGTGCAGTGGTCAAGCTTTTTTGTAACACCTTGACCTAATATTTTTAATTTTTATATCTTGCTTCAAATGGTGTTAATCCTTCATTAAATGAATGAGGCCTTACATAGTTATACCACACATATGAAAAATAATTTACTGATTCATTGAGTTCTTCATCATTATGATAATAGTGATGATATATTAATTCATTTTTTAAAGTATTAAAATATCTTTTCATTGGTGCATTATCATAGGGGCATCCAGGTCCTTTGATTTACTCAGGTATCAAAAGGTGTACCTTTTGGTACCGAAGTAAACAAAACGCCATCAATTTACAGGTGGTCTTTTTTTGCTTTCAGCCGCCGGTAGAAGCTGCTCCTGCTGATTTGCAGCATCTAAAGAGCAGTATAAAACTAAACTGTTTATGGGCACTGCCAAGTAAGATGTCTAAAAAGACAAGGGGCTGTCGCATTTGACACACTGCATTTGCTGTCCAAATATTTATGTTTGACTGCCTAAATACTGTTTCAGGTGAATACTTGTAACGGATTGTTTACAATTAAGCAGCTCCTGCGGTATGCCTTCAAATATAATCTTGCCGCCCTGTTCCCCTGCTCCCGGGCCTAAATCAATCACCCAATCCCCGTGACAAATCATCTCTAAATTGTGTTCAATGACGATAAGGGTGCTGCCTTTGTACAGTAATTCCGCGAACACAGCCAGCAAGGTTTCTATATCGGAAAAATGAAGTCCCGTCGTCGGTTCATCAAATACATATATTTTCCCTTGCCGTTCTAATTCCGCGGCTAATTTAAGCCGCTGCAATTCGCCTCCGGACAGTGTGGTAAGAGACTGTCCCAGGCTTAAATATCCCAGACCAACCTTTTTCAGCTGTTTTAGCTTGTCAATAATAGCCGGTTCCGTAAAAAAGCCTGCCGCTTCATCCACATCTAAATTAAGCACTTCATTAATGTTTTTTCCATGATACAGATATTTCAGCACCCGTTGAGTAAAGCGCTTTCCGCCGCAAACCTCACATATATCCGTTACGCTTTCCATAAAAGCCAGATCAAGTTCAACTAAACCAAGACCCTTACAATTCGGGCAGGCTCCTTTTGAGTTGAAGCTGAAACACGAATTGCCCACACTATTCTCCTGTGCAAACAAATCCCGGATATTATCAAAGATGCCTGTGAAGGTAGCGATATTCGAGCGCCGGTTTGTTGTAACCGGTTTTTGGTCGATAACAACACATTCGGGATAGCGCTGCGTCAGTATTCTATCAAACAAAGTGCTTTTTCCGGAACCGGCAACACCGGTTACCACAGTTAATACTCCTTTAGGTATCCGTACATCTATATTGTGAAGGTTGAACATGGAAGCATTGTTAATTTCCAGCCAGCCCCTTGGCTTTCTGTTGCTGCTCTTAATACTGTGTTTTTGCAGTATATATTTTGAGGTCAAGGTGTATGCTGTATAAAAAGTGTCTATATCCCCTTGAAATATAATTTCCCCTCCGTTTTTCCCCGAATGGGACCCCATTTCAATTATTTTGTCTGCAATCTGAATAACATCCGGGTCGTGTTCTACAATCAGAATTGTATTGCCCTTATCTCTAAGCTTGACAAACAAGCGGTTGATTTTGTGAATATCAGCCGGATGAAGCCCTATGCTTGGTTCGTCAAAAATGTAAATCAACCCGTTCAAACTGCTTCCCAGCTGCCGTATCATTTTGATACGCTGTGATTCACCCCCAGATAAAGTCGAAGTGGCCCGGTTTAGCGTTAAATATCCAAGGCCTACATTTTCCGCAAAGGCAAGCTGCTGTAAAATAGCCTGTATTACGGTATCAACCTGGCTGACATGGATAGACTCTATAAAAGCAATTAGCTCCGTAATCGTCATATTGGCGCAATCCGTAATATTTTTCCCATGGATTTTACAACCGGATACTTTAGGGTTCAGCCGGCTGCCGGAACAGGCAGGACAAACTTTTTCTATCACAATCCGGTTTATATCTGCTTGATACCGTTTTGCGTCACGGCAGTTTCTTGACAGGTATGTTCTTTTGATACGCGGTATTACTCCCTCATATTTCGAGGTGGGCGGCCATTCACCCGTTGCATTTGCAGGCTTGAACCCGGACTTGTAAAGCAGAGTATCAAGTTCGTCCGGTGTGTAGTCTTTCAGTTTCTTATCATTGTCAAAAAGTCCAGTGTGTATATAGCGTTTCCACCGGACACCGCCGGGATAAAATGTAGGAAAACGGATAGCCCCTTCATTGAGGGATTTCTCCTTATCCAATAATCGGCCGATGTCAAAATCCTGTACAACGCCAAGGCCTTGACATTCCTTGCACATCCCTTGCGGATTATTAAAGGAAAAAACATCGGAGTATCCTACAAAAGGAGTACCTATTCTTGAAAACAAAAGCCGCAGCAAGCTATAAATGTCTGTGACCGTGCCAACTGTGGAACGGTTGTTGTCACCAAGTCTTTTTTGGTTGATAATGATGGAAACAGACAAGTTTTGTATGGATTCCACATCAGGCTTTCCATAACGGGGCAGGCGGCTCCTGATAAAACTGGAGTAGGTTTCGTTTAGTTGTCTTTGTGATTCTGCCGCAATGGTATCAAACACCAATGCCGATTTTCCGGAGCCGGAAACGCCGACAACGGATGTAATTTTACTTTTGGGAATGGATATGCTTACATTTTTTAAGCTTTTTTCTTTTGCCCCTGTGATAATAATTTCATTCGTAATAATGATATTACCTCCAATCTTGATTTGTTCTCACGCTGATTGTACAATAAAACCATGCCAATACATGTCATGGTTTATTGAGGAGGCGGGAAAAAATGAGTAAAACCACAAAACTGTTTGACTTGCTGCTTTATGTAAACACAAAGCGAAGCTTTACGGCAAACGAAATTGCCCGGGAGTTTGATATTTCCGTTCGGACGGCACACAGATATTTGCTGGAATTAGAAGAAATGGGCGTGCCGTTATATACAGAGCCGGGCAGAAACGGCGGCTATCGTATTTTATCCAGCCGGGTGCTGCCCCCCATCATTTTTAATGAAGATGAAGCCCTTGCTATCTTTTTCTCATTTCAATCTTTGAAATATTTTAAGTCCCTGCCCTTTGAAGTGGATATTGAATCGGTATCCAGGAAACTGCTGGTGCGGCTGCCGGATGATGTGAAAAAGCATGTGGGAAATTTAGAATCCACTTTGCTGTTTTGGAATCATAAGCGGGATACAGATACACCGCTTCTGAAAACAGCCATACAAAAAGCGGCGCAGAAAAAGATAATTGATATAAAATATAAATCAAAAAGAGAAGTTACATCCAGGACAATCGCGCCCATCGGTGTGTACGCAAATCATGGAGTATGGTATATGCCCGCTCATGACTGGCAAAGTAGAGAAATGCGCATGTTTAGGGTAGACAGAGTTTTAGAGATCAGCGATTCAGAAAAGGAGTACTCTCATCCTGATACAACACTATATGATATACTCCATTCCTATGAAGTAAAGGAACCTGTTCATTTATATGTGAAGTTATCAGACCAAGGGATGCTTTCCTGCAAAGATAATCCATATTTTGAAACAAGCATTTGTAGTAATACTGATGGTGCGGGCGGGTTTATCAATCAAACAATAGACCGTTCAGACTTTGATTATGCCAGCCGCTTTTTTATGGGGCTGGGCGTGGAAGCTGAAGTTATACAGCCTTTGGAAATGCGGGAAAATATACGCAGGATGGCGCAGGATATACAGGAACAATATAAATAAACCTGCATTATACTATACCGTATCCCGTTTCGCTGGCCGTGGCGGGTTTAACAGAAAGCCTGAAACCGTCCGCTTTCAACCTGCTGGCAGAGAGAATAAAGGGCCGCAGCAGCCTTCATTTGCAGGCGGTTTATTTTGTTTATCCGCGCGTTAATATTTTCGATAACTATATGGATTTGTTCAAGGCTGGAGATGTCAAAATTCCTATAAGCTTCTTCCATTGCGCTTATAAAATGCTTTCCCCGGTGTGTCTTTACAGACAGCTTTATTGCGTATAAGGTCAGCAATTGCTTTATGTGCATACCGTTATAAAACCTATACCCGTTTGCCGGATTGCGCAATGGCAAAATTAAGCCGGCTTTCTCCCAAAACCTGATGGTAGTAACCGGAATACCCGTTTCTTTACTTACTTCCTTTATCATCATGTTATTTTTTGAAGCAGGGACGGAGCGTCTATCAGTTAACATACCGGAAAATTTCTTTGCAATTTGCCTGTCATTCCACAAATCTGCCTGGGCGCCATTTAAGAGCTGAAAGGCAGTATCAATATCCTTATTCTGAACCTTCTTCAAAACTGACTTGATGAAAGTCAAATCAAAGGCCGGGAGCATTTCTCTTACGCATACAAAATAAGCGGCATGTTCCTCCGTATATTCCCTGTATCCTGCCGAAGTACGGTTTGGTTTAGGCGCCAGCCCCATATCTTCATATACCCGCAATGTCGTCGTACTGACATTTAATCTGCGGGCTATATCCACCGGACGGATTGCCATAGTTATCACCCCTATACAAATGAAAACATTATACTATATATGTAAGGTTATTTTCAATAATACCTTAAGTATAATTTGTATCAGGCCGGAAACCTTAATAGTTGCAATAATGTTATACAATATATATAGAAGGGGATTTTACAAGGAGGTATTATATGTCAGTCATAAAAATCTTGAAAGCCGGCGAAGGCAATTTAAAGAATATTTCATTGGAAATACCCAAGAATAAACTGGTGGTATTTACCGGGCTTTCCGGCTCCGGTAAATCAACATTACTCGTCGATGTTCTTTTCAACGAATGCCAGAGGCAGTATCTGGAGGCCATGTCTTTTCAGGGAATCCACAAACCAAAGGTGGAACGTATCCGGGGCCTTTCACCTGCCATTGTAATTTCACAAACAGATGCAAACAGAAATCCCCGCTCAACTGTGGGAACAATGACAGATATCTATACCGATTTACGTATGGTATATGAAAAGCTGGGGGTTCGGACATGCCCCCATTGCGGCAAAAGCATTTCTTCCGCAGACTGCAAGGAAGAAACGGAAAAGACAGGCGACGATTTTCATGTTTACATGTATTGCAGTGAATGCGGCAAAAGAATGGATAAAATTACCCGCACGGATTTTTCTTTCAACACAAGAGAAGGGGCTTGCCCGGACTGTGAGGGATTGGGGAAAATCCACGGGATAAATAAAAATCAGGTTGTAAATGAAAAGCTGTCTTTGGAAGATGGCGCCATACAGTATTGGGATCAGAAATACGGTAACTATCAAATCTCTGTATTTTATGCTGCCTTGAAGCATTATGGAATTCCCGCCGTGCCGGATACGCCTGTGGAGCAATACAGTGAGCTACAGAAAGCTATTTTGTATGAAGGCATTGAATGCGGGAATGTAAAAAGCGCTTTCCCCAATATAACTCCCCCTAAAACAGCTGCTTCGGGCAGGTTTGAAGGCGTGTTTCCCATATTGCGGCGGCGGCTGTCAGAGAAAGATGGAGATACAAGCCAACTAGGCAAATATTTTGACACCGTAGTTTGCCCAAGCTGCAATGGTGAACGCCTGTGCGAATTGAGCCGCAATGTTACCGTAAAGGGAATGCGTTTGCCGGAAGTTTCAATTTATTCGCTGGAAAAAGTATGCAGCTGGATTGAAGAACTGGGTGCTTCGTTATCAGAAAAGCAGTTTGAGCTTGTAAGGGCTTATCTGCTTGATATAGAAACAAAACTCAAAAGATTTATAAACGTGGGGCTTGGTTATCTTTCCCTTGACCGGCAAACGGTCACTTTGTCGGGAGGCGAGCTGCAGCGCCTGCGCCTTGCGGCAGTTCTGGATTCGGATTTGTCCGGCATAATCTACATTTTGGATGAACCGACAGTTGGGCTTCATCCAAAAGATACGGCAGGGTTGGTAACAATTCTTCAAAAGCTGCGGGACCTGGAAAACACCGTGCTTGTTATCGAACATGACGTTGATGTAATGACTGCCGCCGACTATATTGTGGACATGGGACCCGGTTCGGGAAAATATGGCGGTGAAGTTGTGGCTGCCGGAACACTGGCAGAAATAAAGCGGCACCCCCTTTCTGCAACCGGCGAATATCTTCGAAATCCGCCCCCAGGTAAATCAATTTTCAGAAAGGGATCCGGCGGGGCAATTCATATAAAAAATGCCGGCAGGTTTAATTTAAGGGATATAAGCGTTGATATTCCTGTCGGCTGCCTGACGGCCATTACCGGGCCATCCGGCTCCGGCAAGTCAACCCTGGCCTTTGAAGTGCTGGCAAAAGGGAATTTAAATTCACAGAACAATAGTGTATTTGGACTTGAACAATTTTCAAAGGTGGTTGAAATTGAGCAGTCGGCAATCACGAAAATGAAGCGGTCCAATGTTGCGACATACTCGGAGGTGTATTCTGAAATAAGAAACATATTTGCCAAAACAGATGATGCAAAAAAAGCCGGGTTAACTGCAAAGCACTTTTCTTTTAATACCCCCGGCGGCAGATGTGAAAACTGTGAAGGGCTGGGCTATGTTGACAGCAATATGCTGTTCTTTTCCAATATTGAAGTGACATGCCCCGTATGCAACGGAAGCCAGTTTAACAGCGGTATCCTCTCTGTTAAATATGAGGGTCTTTCAATAAAAGATGTTTTGAAAATGTCCGTCGAAGAAGCAGCTGAATTTTTCAAAAATCATAAAAAAGCAATAAGAATTTTGAAGCTGCTTGAAGATGTGGGACTTGGATATCTGGAGCTTGGGCAGGCGCTGACTACCTTGTCCGGTGGCGAGGGGCAGCGGCTTAAACTTGCTAAGGAGTTAATCGGAGCCCGCACGGAGAAAACAAATTTGTATTTGTTAGACGAGCCGACGACCGGCTTGCACCCAAAAGATATCGAACATTTTCTTGTGCTTATCAATAGTCTGGTGGAAGCCGGCAATACCGTGGTGGTAGTAGAGCATAATCAGCAAGTTATCAAAAGCAGCGATTGGATTATTGACCTTGGCCCGGAAGGGGGCGAAAAGGGCGGGGAGGTTATTTTTACGGGAACTCCCAAAGAATTAGCTGAAACAAGCAGCAGTGTAACAGCAAAATACCTGTAAATCTCATTAACGGAGATTAGGTTAGACATGCCGCCGGTGGCTGCCATGAAATACATTATGCGGAATAAAAAGCAGAAAACTGTATAAAAAAAATCCCTTTCTGCGGTTAGCTGTGATAATTTTGCAGCCGGTTCAGACAGTACCAATTCCTCATCAATGCACTTGTAAAGCAAATTAAAAATACCGCAAGATTCATTTTTGAATAATACGGTATTTTAAAATTGCTCGGATTTCAATATCCCTGTTATCTATACTTCGATGCATAAATATAGCCTAAATCGGTAACTCCAACTTTGTTGATATATAAACAATGAGAAGCTTTTGATAGAAAATTTTTATTCCAAGGTATGGAATCAAGTGATAATATCGTATAGTAAGGTTAATTCAAAATTGTATTATTTTGCATAGTAACGGTTAAAAAAATGGAATAAGGAGTTTTTCTTATGCGAGGATTGGTTTTGTATGGTGCAAACTGCACTCTTGATGTGTGGGATACGCTAAAGAATAAGTTAACAGTACATAATGTTACATTTGTAGAATATCCGCACAATATTACAGAAAAAGCAAACTGTGTTTCAGATATTACTAAGTGGATATACACTATTCATGGAAGTGAGAAGTTTGATTTTATTCTCGGACATAGTATGGGGGGAATTATAGGATTAGAATTGGTTGCAGATTTCGGGTTAAGATGTGACAAAGTAGTTCTTGTAGAGTCCAATTTGAAACCTGCTAAGAACTTTTACCGAAACTTGATGCTGCCTTCCAATATGGAGCAATATGGTAAAAAAATTATTTCTATGATAAAGGAAGAAGCAAGATACTATAATGAGAATTTAAAAAAGGTACTGCAGGAGGAGTTCGATTATACTGATTATATTAGGAAAATAAATTCTAAAATTTATGGAATATATGGAGATAGGGGCCAAAGATGTTATACCAATAGGATTAGTGATTTATGTATTGATGATGATATTGTTGCAAAAATAGACTTCAGATTTGTCGAAGATTCCTGTCATATGCCAATGATTGAAAATCATGAGGCATTAGAAAGTATCATAGAGAGTATTTTAGCAGAATGATAAAGGTTGCAAATATTATCTTTATTAATTTTATATCATATTATCCTTGTTATCTATACTTCGATGCATAAATATAGCCTAAATTGGTAACTCCAACGTTGTTGATATATAAACAATGAGAAACTTTTGATAGAAAATTTTTATTAGAAGGTATGGAATCAAGTGATAATATTGTATAGTAAGATTAATTCAAAATTGTATAATAATACGAAGCAGTCATCTTAATTGAAACCGGAGGCTTCCTGCGAAAATATAGAAATGGCGGGCATGACACCCGCCCTTTCTCCTTTTGCTATTTGAGGGTAATATTTTGTACGGATGTAAAGTTGGCGTCGCCAGGGAAAGTATAATCAGCCACTTTGTCATTGTACAACACAACTTGGTGTGTGTAATAAATAGGTGTGGTCAGACAATTATCCGCCATGGTGGTTAAAATGGTATTGTAAATCTCCCGGATTCGGCCTTCATCCGGAGACGAGTTGATCTCATGGATTAACTTTGCACCTCCCGGGAGATATGCCCCAATCTGCATTACAATCGGGTCCATCGACATACTGGGGTCCATATTGCTGATTACATTTGCGGGATCGTAATATCCGCCCTGTGTTTTGAAAAGCGTAACTCCATAATTCCCGCCGGTTACCATAGCGAACCAATCCATCATAGGCGCCGGTTTGGGAGTAAGTTCAATTCCAATCTTTCTAAGCTGATCGCAGATATAGACCACCATGTCATCGTTGGCAACAGAATCAGTCTGATATGCAAAATCCGCAGACATCCTGATTCCATTTATTTCACGGATTCCGTCGCCGTCCCTATCGGTATATCCGGCACTATCCAGCAATGCAGCGGCCTTGTCCAGATCAAACCTATAGACCTTCTGCTCTGCACCGCAGTAGGGCAGGGATTTGGCAAAGAAGGTGTCAGCCTTCTCATAAAGTCCGCCAAAAATCTGATTGACGGCGCTTTCTCTATCAATGGCGGTTGTGACTGCCTCCCGCACCGCCTGATCTCCGAAAATGGGGCTGCTCAGATTGTAGCCCATATAATAGGTCTGTGTAGCTTTAGCGTCTGCCTTAGCTCCAAACCCATTTCTGTCATTCATCTGCGCATAGCTTTCGGAAGATATTTTAGTGATACCTGAAATAAAGTCCAGCTCTCCATTTTGAAGCGCCAGCACCTTCGCATCATTATCTGGAATGACCTTGATAGAGAAGCTGTCCACATCCGGAGCATCTCCCCAATAGTGAGGGTTACGGGCAAAGGAGTAGGTTTTACCATCCCCATCTCCCTGATACACATACGGTCCCGTTCCATAAGTAGAGGCCGCAAATCCTTCCTTCACCGTCAAATCGTCATTCAACTGATCACCGGAAACAATGGCGAAGGGATTGGGAAGGCACAAATCCCGCAAGGTGCTGTAATAGGGCTGGGTCAAATGCAGCTCTACCGTATATTCATCAGTGGCCGTCACACCGGCAATAATTGTAGAGAGCTTTCCATAACCGCCGTTGTATTGGCCCAGGTTAACCGGAACAGCCAGCAGGGATTTTACCACATCCTCCGAGGTCAGGCCTGTTCCGTCAGAGAACTTCACCCCTTGCCGGAGTTTGAATGTGTAAACCGTGCCATCTTCATTCATTGACCATTCCTCGGCCAAAGAACCCACCATTTTGCCATTCTGGTCGTAATCTACCAGCGTGTCATAAAAGCTGGTGAGATAATAGGTAATACCGTATCCGCTGGACGAGTTTTCCGGGGTGATGATGGGATAGAAGGATTCAAAGCCCCAGCTTTCAGGCAAATTCAAGTGTATTTTTTGCGGCTCGCCTGTACCGGAGGAGGATGGCTTCTCCCCATTTGAGCAGGCTGCTAAGGAAACTATCATAACGGCTGATAGCAGCATTACAAGTAACTTCTTCATGTTCAACATTCCTCCATAATAAATTTGATTTATGTAAGACCGCTTGCGAAAAGCAATATCTTACTGTACTCATGATGAAAAACCGAAGTGTCTCCCGAAAAAGGCGTATGCTCCACTAAAACAGAGTTTTGCATTACCATGATTTCGTCGGCCACTGCAACGGCTAATTCCATGTCATGGGTAATAAATATCAAAGTAAAATCAAGGCTTTCCTGTAAGTCCAGAATTTCTTCTATGATTTTCTTCCGCAGCGGCAAGTCAAACCCATTGGTTGCTTCATCAAAAATCATGCAATCAGGCTCCACCGCCAGCGCCCTGGCAATCGCCACTCTTTTTTGTTCTCCGCCCGACAGCTCGGAAGGGAGCCTGTTATAATAACCCGGCGGGAGGTTGCAAAGCTCTAAAAGCTTTCCGCACCGTTTTCTGCGCTCCAATCTGTCCAACCGCAAAAAGCAGACAAGGGGTTCTTCAATAGATTTTCCTATTGTCATTTTAGGGTCAAGGGCTGAGGCTGAATTTTGCTGTACCAGCTGCACTTTTCTAAAATGATCATTTCCGGCCTTGGTATAGACCGGATTTCCATCCACATAAACATTCCCGCAGCTCGGTTTTTGCAGCCCTGCAATCATCCTGGCCAAGGTGGTTTTGCCGGAGCCGGATTCTCCTACAATGGCATACCGCTTGCCGCTTTGAAAGCTAACTGTAATTGGAGATACGGCAGTCAGTTGTGTTGACGCCATGCCATAAGAAAATGTACAGCTCAAATTTTTTACTTCAATCATGCCCGTTCCCTCCTTTCCAGGCGGCAGGCTCCAAGCAGATATTTTGTATAGTCCTCTTTGGGGCTTTCCATAATCTTCTGTGTACTGCCGTATTCCACCATTTTTCCATGGTTCATAATCAGAATTTGATTTGAGTTAGCCGCTGAACGCAAATCGTGGGTTACGAACAGAACCGACATACCCTCGTCGCAGAGCTTGCGCAATTCCTTCATCAGCCCCATTCTGTTGCAGGCGTCAATGGCCGTTGTCACTTCATCGGCGATTAAGAGGCGTGGGCTATTCATAAGGGCGGCTGCAATCATAACTCGTTGAAGCATCCCGCCCGAGAGGGCAAAGGGGTAGCTTTTCCAAATCCGTTTGGTATCCTCCATTCCCAAGCGCCTCAGGATAGGCTCCACTTGGGTAAAAATCTCAGTTTTTGAAATATCATCATTATGCTTAAGGTACGTCTTTTCAAGCTGCTTTCCAATCCGAACAGACGGATTAAAGGCTGTCATAGGGTTTTGCAGTATGTAACAGACTTCTTTCCCATAAATCTTCTGCAATCGGCCTTTGGCAAGAGCCAGCAAATTCTCACCGCTGTAATCAACCCTGCCCTGGATGATATAGTTTGTATCCAGCAATCCCATAACGGTCCGGCAGACTGTCGTTTTGCCTGCGCCGGAACTGCCGACGATGGAGAGCATCTCCCCCTTGGCAATGCTAAAAGAAATGTTGTCAACCATCTTTTCGCCGGAGGTTAAGGAAATGGTCAGATTACGAACATCAAGCGGCATTGGACCGTTCCCCCTTTCCGATTGAGTCCCGCAGCCCCTCACCAAGAAGGTTAAAGCCTGCGCAGCATACAATCAGGCAGATGCCGGGATAAACAATCAAGCCGGGGTTGGTGTAAATGCTGTTCCTTGCGCTGTTGAGCATAGCGCCCCATTCCGGTGTTCCTGCTATCAGCCCCACCCCTAAGAAGGAGAAGCTTGAAACCGACAGGATTGCCGATGCGATTCCTGTTGTAAAATATACGATAAACTGGGGCAGCACATTAGGGATAATATGCCGTACCACAATGCGCAGGCTGGAAGCTCCGGCAATACGGGCAGACTCCACATATTCTTTTCCGCATTCCGTTTTGGCATAGGAGCGAACCATGCGCATGAACCACGCAGTCATGGATATTCCTATCGCAGCGATGATGCTGGCCACAGAATTATCAATGGAGGATGTAAGGGCCATGGCAATTACAATTAATGGGAAGGCCATGAGAATATCGCACAAAAGCCTGATAATTTCATCAATTATCCCGCCTTTATAGCTGGAATACGAACCGATAAACAAGGACACCGCTGCCAGCACAATAAGCACAGGAATGGTAAGTCCCAGGGAATACCGTGCGCCATAAATGAGCCTTGAAAGCTCACACCGCCCCATGTTGTCGCAGCCGAGAGGATATTCAGCAGAAGGTGAGGCGTTTTTTAAGGTGAGGTCTGTGATATTCGGGTCATTGGGGGCCAAAACCGGCGCAGACAGGCCAATGACAACAAACAGAGCAATAAGTAAAAGCCCTGCAATGACTTGTCTATTTTTTCTCATACCCGCCGCCTCCTGTATGCAGGGCAGATCAGCCCGGAAAGAATATCTGCCGCTGTGTTGAACAACACGAACAACACCGCACTCACTAAGATTGAGCCGGATATTCCGTAAATGTCCATGCTTTCGCAGGATTCCATCAAGTAGATGCCCAGGCCTTGTATGGAAAAAACACTTTCGACCAATGCCGATGTGCCAAACAGGGCAGCGCAATATTGGGCAAACAAGGTGATTGCTGCCGGCAGTGCATTTCTCAAAACTTCTCCATAGATGATTTGGTAGTTTGTGAAGCCCCTGGCCCTGGCATAAAGAACATAATCACTTTTTAGTTCGTTCAGCACCGAAGCCCTCAGCACCCTTATGGAAATACAGGTGATAGGAAAGGACATGGCAACTGACGGCAGTATGAGAGACTTAAAACTGCCGTCTGAAATCACTTTGAATATGGGAATTTCCACGGCAAAGGCTGTCAACAAAATTAGTGCAAGCCAAAAGCTGGGGACACATATACCGATAATGCAGACGATGCGAATGGTATGATCGAATATCCCCCCTCTGAATATAACGGAGAGTGCGGCAACCAAAACGGAGAATACCATAACCCAAAGCATCGACATTGCAATCAAGAAAAAGGTAATGGGCAGTACCTCCATAATATTGTCTATCACCGGTTTGCGGTTTGTAATTGCTGTTCCCAAGTCTCCCCGCACCACACCGGACAGGTAATCCAAATACCTTTCATGAAAAGGCGCGTCTAATCCCAACCGCTCTCTAACTGCCTGGATTTGCTCCTCCGATGCAAATACATTTTGTTTTCGCACAATCATTTCCGCGGGGTCGGTTCCAGTAAAAAGCTGCAGACAAAAACTTAATGTCACAACCCCAAATATCACAATAATAAAGTTCAGTAAGCGCTTAACTAGGCGTTTACCAATACTGGCTGTATCCAATGCAATTCACCGCTTTCTTTCCCGTCTCACTCGAAATTAAGTTAGACATGGCTAACCTTATGTTAAAAAAAGGAGCCGCAGCTTGCGGTTCCTTAATGTTGGCCCCCGGCACACCAATAATACTAACACACGATTCGGGCTTGTTCTACGACCAATCAGGTCTATTTTTAATCCAATCAGTTCACCAATGTTTGTATCGAAACGCCAGTGGAGTCACACCATGCACAGACTTAAAGGCAGCGGTAAACTTTCCTTGATTCTCATATCCTGCGGCTTCGGCTACTTCACCAATACTAAGTCTCTGTTCCGAAAGGAGAAGCCCTGCCGCTGCTTCCATCTTCTTCACTTTCATAAAGGTTCCAATGGAAATACCAGCGATGGATTTGAAGCACCGCTTCATACTGGACTCCGCAACATGAAATTGTTTGGCAAAATCGGCAATCGTCATTTTATCAAAGGGATTATCAATGATATATTGATAGACCTCCTGGGTTTTTTGTGAAGTTTCCTCCGAGAACTGTTGAGGCCGATGCATTGAACGGCTATCCAACAAAGTCAGGAACAGTAACAGTTCAACAATTTTAAGCCAGAAATATGGTCGTTGAATACGTTCATCCACACGATAAAGCTCGCTGAATATATGGTCAACTTCATGCTTGGACTTAATGAGAAGTGTTCGGCCATCACCGCATAGAGAGGCTCTGATGTTTTCAAGATTTATTTCTGCTTGACTGAAATCGGCCCTCAAGGTGTTTTGAGCCGTTTCCATTTCAAGCAAGACCGTTATTCCCCGGTATCTTTTCAGAGGTATTCTGGAATTTACAAACACCTGCTTGTCCCGGCACAGGTTTGTAACGCACAAGTCGCCTTCTCCTAAAAAGCTGACAGAGCCGCCCTCCAGTTCAAATTCATAGCACCCCTCCAGGCAATGATCAATCTGCAAAAAATCCTGCTGGGGCTTAATGGGCTGAAAGCAGGAATCCATATTGAGGTCGTTGTATGAAATTTGAATGCCAGGAGCGACATCAAAGCAATTCATCTCTCCAGCGCCGGACGAACTATCTATACGGCGGATCATGCCACCCTGCCCGTTCTTTAGGCGTGGGAAATATATACCTTGAAAATCGGAGTTGGTTATATTGTTGTTCATGGCTGCCCCTCGCTCCATGTGAAATTCTTTATAGTTGTACAATAAGAGATTGGTGATGATACTCATATCTTACTAACCAAATCATACAGTAAAGCTGTCCGTACATCAACAATTATCAGCTGGCAAGCAGCGGATGACATATACGCACCCGCCATCCGCTGGTTTTTTCTGCCGGGAAACCCGCTCCGGCCTGCTTGTTGGTGCGTTCCCCAAACCCTGTCGAGCAGACGCTCCGGCATATCGGTCAGGGTAATTCCCTAGCTTAAAATTTGGCAAATTAAAAAGCATACAGCATTTGAGGTAAACTCCATCGCCATTACGCCTGCAGGCTCACCGGCAAGGATTATATAAATTTTGTTTTCTTCCCGTAACAGGTTAAATCCAGTTTATGCATTGCCCTTGTACAGGCGATATACAAGAGGCTTCTGTCCAGCTGTGTTTTATAGCAATCATCTGAAGCATCAGGTATAATTACCTGATCAAATTCAAGCCCTTTGGACATATGCACAGATGAAATTATAATGCCTTCTTTAAATTCATTGCTGTTAAAATCCAACAGAGATATATCATCATAAACAGCACCGGCTTTTTTATATAATTGGTCCGCTTGTTTTTGTGACTTGCATATAATGCCCAAAGAGGTATAGCCGGATTGTTTGAACTGATTAATTACATTCTGTATTTTATTAAATTGTTCATTTTCCGTATTGCATACAGTTATGCTTGGTTTATCACCATGCCGTTCAATAGGTATCAGCTTCTTATTTTCCTGAATTTTTTGTGCAAAGTCGGTAATTTCAATTGTTGAACGATAGCTTTTGTGCAATTCCATAAAATCACAGCCGGCAAAGTATGGCTGTATTTTTTCAACTGCTGATGAGCTATATGGATTGACGCTTTGATTGCTGTCTCCTAAAATCGTCATTTTACAGGAAAATAATTTTGCCAGTACCGCATATTGAACAGGGGTATAATCCTGCATTTCATCTACCAGCAAGTGCTGTATTTCCTTATAGTCCTGCCCTGTCCCGTCAAAATACATTTTTGTATATACAAATGGGAAGACATCACAGAATTCAAATGTATTTTTACTGATAAACTGAAATAAATCCTCCCGTTTTATATGGCGGTAAAAGTTTTTATACAGTAATACGGCATCGGAAAATTTAAACAACTTCAAAATGCTGCCTTTTATTTGACGGGCAAGCTTAGCATCTCTTCTGCATTTTGCAATTAAATCATCGGCGATTTTCTCCAGCCGCTTTTTAATGGGCAGCCTTTTGTAAGCATAATAACGCAAAAGCAAGTCTTCTTTTGAAACAGAAAGAACGCCAAAATCAAGGTTTACCGGCTCAAAATATTTATCCCCGGCATATTCCAGATAGGATTGGAGTTGTTCAACAAAGTTATTCGTCGATTTAAATTTAATTCTGGCAATGGCTTCAGGGCTCTCATCATCCAATAAGCTTTCTACCTGCTGAAAAAATGTCTGGTATTTATACTTTTTCCCAATCATGCTTGCCGTAATATCTTCAAAGCTCATTTCCAAAATATTTTCTTCCCCTAATTCAGGCAATACATTTGAAATGTAGCTCCCAAATACTTTATTGGGAGAAATAATCAGAATGTTATTGGATGTCAGGGTTTCTTTATAACGGTACAACAGAAAGGCCACCCGGTGCAATGCAATGGATGTTTTTCCGGAGCCTGCCGCCCCTTGTATAATCAATACTTTTGCAGCTTCGTTTCTGATAATGGCGTTTTGTTCCCTTTGAATGGTTGCTACGATGTTCTTCATTTTGTCATCGGAATTTTGGCTTAATTCTTTTTGCAAAATTTCATCGCCGATATTAAGGGAGCTTTCAATCATATATTCCATTTCACTTTGCCTGATCCGGTACTGCCGCTTTAAGACTAATGTTCCTTCAATTTTTCCTATGGGGGCTTCATAAAATGCCGGACCTGTTTCAAAATCGTAAAACATGCTTGATACAGGTGAGCGCCAATCAAAGATAATATTGTCGGCAGCATGTGAATCGGAAAAACCGTGGACGCCAATATAAAATGATTGCTCTTTTAGGTCATTTCCATCGGCAAAATCAATTCTCCCAAAATAGGGTGACTGGATTAGCTTTTGAAGCTTTGTCCGCTCAGTAACAGCCCGTTCACCGGAGTTAATATTTTCATTAACAGCTATCCTATTGGCTGCTTTTTCTGCAGAGTCTAGCTGCGATAAATTTTCGTACATATACCGCTTGATTTCTAATATTTCTCCGGAATAATCAGTTATTTTTTGCTCTATCTTTTCAAGTGCAGCTGCAAGCTTTTCCAATACCTTATCAAGATATTTTCTTTCGTCAGTTTCCTTTGGGTTAAACATAAGTTGCTCTCCTCTTCTTTGTCTGTCAATTTAGTATTCTCAATTTAAGTATAAGAAAAAAGTAAAAAAAGAATAGACTTTTTCTTTGTTATTTGGTATCCTATAGCTTAAGTATTGCCCCTTTTCAGGGGCAATTTTATTCCATATTTTTACAGAATGATATGTGCACTAACCAAATAATGGCAAGCAATTTTTATCCGGCCTTCTGATACCATCCAAATGAAAGAGAGCAAGAGTACAAACAGCCTCTTTTTCCTTTCCATAGGCTAACCACCGGCCAAAGCAGAATCCACCCCCAAATAGCCTCCTTCTCGATATCCTTGAAATGAAATTAAAAATACCGCAAAATTCTTTTTTGAATAATACGGTATTTTAAAAATTGTTCAGTTTTAAATTTTTGGATACTATTTCATACTGCGATGTTATTTCCTTATGGAGCATATTAAACTGCCTATTAATGCTATTCCACCGCAGATAAATGGAAGGATATAAAATCCCAACCTTGCAATTACAAGACTCCCCAATATAGAACCAAGTGTAATTCCAATATATAATGCTGTGTTGTTTAAGGCAAGCACCATCCCGCGGGTTTCTGGAAATTCTGCGGCTAAACGGGCTTGATATGAAGTAAAGGAGGTATATCCAACAAGTGCCCACAAAAACAACAAAAAATAAACCAAAGTTCCTGATGAAAAGAAAATACCTAATAGTACAAGTATGCCGGTAAGCAGGGATGTACTGAATATTGATACCATTCTTGCACCAATTTTATCAGTAACTCTCCCACTGGATAAACTGCCGATTACAGCCCCTATACCATAGGCAGCAATTGAAGTTGTAAGTTCGCCTGAAGAAAAATGGTTATATAAAACCAATCCTGTTCCAAGAAATACATATAGAGCATACATTGCAATTGCCCAAAAAGTAGTTGCGCTAACTGCAAATATAATTTTTGTGGGGCTGCCCTTTGTCAGTTCTTCTGCTGAATGTACTTTATTTATTGATGCCCAAACCCTAAAGTTTAAGATTGATATCAAAAAAGCAATTGCAGCTAAATATATAAAAACAGAACGCCACCCAAGAAATTGTTCTATCAGAGTTCCGATAGGTGCTCCTGCCCATAAAGCCATAAGATGTCCGGATACTACTACAGAAAGCCATGCCCCTCTACGTTCAGGCAATGCCGTATCGCCAATAATTGCGTAGACTAAAGGTGTTATAGACGCAACAGATAAACCAGCAAAAATACGGCTGATTATCAGCATTACAAATGAAGAAGAAATGGCTGTCAAAAAATTGGATAAGCAAAATGATAATAAACCGAAGACAATAAAAAGGCGGCGGCCTTTGCGGTCTGAAAGCCACCCAAAAATTGGCGCACTAATAGCATACATAAGCGAAAACACGGCAACTATCCACCCTGCAACAGAAGGAGTTATTTCATATTCTTTAGCAATAAACGGTAACAAAGGAGATATAACAAACAAATCAGTGCCAATAATAAATAAGGTAATCCATCCTGTAAGAAGATACATGGTTTCTTTTAGGTTAAAACGCACGTTCATCACCTTTAAATGATATTACATTAGTTAGTTTATGAAAATAAAATATTAAAGTGCCTGCTTATGATAAATATTTCACTGTTTCACATATAATACCAATTTGACCTTAGTTATTGTAATTTAGCATAATCCCAATATATACCTATAGTTTTCTATGAGAGGTTAAATATTATTATTCAAAATCCATAGTATATTATCATAATTAAAGCAGGTCCTTTTAAAATGCGTAGCAAACATAAATATATGACAGGGAAAAAAATGTGCATTAGCCTTCAGTTTCTGATTTAAGTCATTAATATATTTCAGTAAACTTTTAAAGAGTATATCATAATATAATCTTATGTTATCTTTACTTTAGAGGGTTTATATGCACATTTTATCAATTTTCCTTTTTGCAATTTCTTCAAGCGTTGACAGTCTTATCATAGGACTGAGTTACGGAACTAAAAAAGTTAGAATTGATTTTTTTAATAACTTTATTGCATCTTTAATTTCTGGCCTGGGTACCTTTTTAGCAATGTTATTTGGAAAAGTGCTTTTGCAAATAATTCCATTACAGTGGGCAAACATCATAGGAAGCGGCATGCTGATTTTGTTAGGCATGTATCTTTTGGGAAATTTCTTGAGAAAAAATATTGACAGCATGAAAGGTGCCGGGGAAGTTAATGAGAATATATCAGAGTTTCAGCGCTATGAAAATACACTTAGAAGTCCGGACGTAATAGATGCAAATGACTCAAAAACCATAGAATTTAAAGAAGCTATTATTTTGGGAATAATTCTCTGCTTAAATAATATTGGCTTAGGTATAGGTGCAGGTATTACCGGTCTGAATATTTACATGACACCTATATCCTCATTGCTTTTTAGTCTGGTATTTATTCCAATAGGGTATTACATTGGCGAAAAAGTAATTCCTGATAAATTATCAGGATATTCAGAAATAATTTCAATATGTATTATTGTAATTCTTGGAATTTACGAGCTATTTATTTAAAAAAGCCAGATTCACCTTATAAACCAGTTCTTGAATAAAGGGCTTCAACAGGTGGCAGCCATTGGCCGGTAATCCAGCCGGAAAGGTATAATAAAAACGTAAGACACCCAAAACTCCCCATTCAACGCTTTTGGACTAATAAGTATAGCCTGAAACTCACTGTATAATAGAATGGCTGTGAATATAAAATTCTTCCTGGCTTGGCTGGTACTTTTTCTCCAGGCTTTCCAAACCCTCGTCAAAGCGCCCAGCTTCTTGTTCATCTATCTCAAATACAGGACTTTGATAGTAAACCCATTTTCTTCCGTCCAAGACATCTGGTTTGAGCTCTTTTACCATCATTGCCGCCGGATATGTCCCATTTTCAAGACAGACATTGTACTTTTTGCAACTCTTAAAACCGCGGCTTACATAATTATTCGGATTTCCAAATATTACAATCACATCATAACCAAGTGCGGCCGCCTGTTGAAAGGAATACTCCATTAGTTTTTTCCCATATCCATTCCTCTGGTATTCTGGCAAAATGCAAACCGGACCAAAAGTAAGGATGTCTTTTTCTTCCCCGGACTCATCAATTAGTTTTGTTTTAGTATACATGATATTCCCGACGATCTGATTATCAACTTCAATCACCAAATCCAACTCCGGCAGAAAGTCTTTGTGGGATCGCATAACATGAACTAAATAGTGTTCAATGCACCCCGGAATATATAAATTCCAAAAAGCTTTCCTTGTGATTTCTTCTACTCTCTCATAATCTGTTTCTTCTTCATTCCTAATCTTAATCATTTTATTCATTTATAAACCTCCCATAATTTACCAAGACCTTCTTTTAGATTTTATTATAACCCATTGGTTATGAATCTGCATATCCAGAAGACTATAAATTTTATTTTGATATAAAGCTATGCCGTCTTAATTCATTAAGCCCATAAGCTTATTATAAAAAGAGAACCCAACATGTTTGCACAATTGGGCTCTGACTGGGAAATTTAGTTATTTGATTTTACTTTTTGCATAACTGATTGCCTCGCCGCATATGATCCCCATCTTCTTGCCGGGGGCAAACGCTGAAGGATCATACATTGAGACGGAGCATCCATATATAGTGTAGCCTCCCAGCGGGCCATATTCATCAATGCACCGGCGTACTTCTTGCCGCAATTCATCCTCGGTAACGTCAGAAAGATCCACGCAGCCCTGGAGATCAAGACCGCCTATTAAAGCTATATCCGGATAACGTTCTTTCATTTTTTTCAGGTTATTGCACGGCTGGCATGGGTCAAAACGCCGTATGCCAATTTTATAAAAGCTATCCAACAGAATTTCTTCCATGCCGCAGCAATGACTTATGAATTTCATGGATGTTGTGTTTACAAAATCAACAAGGCGCTTTTCTTTTTTGGTTGCCGCATAATATCCTGCAAATTTGACCTTAGTCATTGATAATTATATCACAATCCCAATATATACCTATAATTTTGTATGAGAGGTTAAAATATTATTGTTCAAAATTCCCAGTATGTTATTATAATTAAAGAAGGTCCTTTTAAAATGCGTAGCAAACATAAATATATGGCAAGGAGGTCTTTTAATGGATGCAAAAATGCCTTTTTACCCGGCAGGTTTTATTAGTGCAGGCATTGGTATAATATTTTTTCAGATAATTCTTCTGTTTTTGTTAAGTGCATTATTGATGTGGCTTTGGAATATTACTGTTACAAGAATTTTTAATATTAGAGAAATAACTTTTTGGGAAGCATTCAGATTAATGATTATTGCAGCAATTCTTTTCGGTAAGGTATTTGGTATAGGTCAGTTTAATCTGTAAGCTCTGTTTGCTACGCATTAATTACATAAGTCAGCGAAGTAACACCACCCGTAAAGCATTTGCGATTAAATCAGTGATCATCCCAAATATTATCTTTTATTTATAAATATTAATCCTATTATGCAGAGTGATATGCCAAATATTTTATTTATATCAAATCCTTCTTTATAAAATAGTATGCCTACCGGAATAAGAATAAGCGCAAGAAGAATATTTGCTACCAAGGACCCTGTGCTTATATTCCATCCTGCCCTATATGCCATTATATATCCAAACTCAAGTCCAACAATAGCAAAGCCAAGCACTATACTCGTCCAATTTAAGTCTTCAAATGATTGAAAAAACCCTTTATCAGTTTTATAAAATTTAAATGCAATAATGGTTATAACTGCCCCAGTCAAATATGTGACAAACAATGATGAAAAAGGGTTAGCTTTTTCCGGCATTGATTTTGAACATATATTATAGAATATATTTGATGCCACAATAATTATAATAGAAAACACGTACATTAACATAATTTAACCTCTTAAATAAATTTAATCTTTGATGAACTAATTTTAAAAAACTCAGCCCTACTTGATTATCCTTTTGTCAAAAACCTAATCTAAGCCCAGAATAAAAAAACGAGAAATCATATAGATGACTTCCCGGGCTTATCCTTCCGTGAACACAGTTTAGCTGAGTGTTCTCTTTTAGCTTCTACCGTATAGTTAAATTAATAACTACGAAACTTTAGAAAACTTGAAATGATTTAGTTGTTGTTGGTTATTATCGTAACAGGAACTGTTTAAAAAATCAATATTTAAATTAATACTGCTTCTATATTGATATCGAAAACTATTTAAAACTATGAAATGCTTCCGGACAGTGATATCAGTAAATTTAAGGAGGAAGTTTTTCCTATTTGATTAGTTCAAAGAGAGAAGCAATGCTCCTTACCCGTATACGTGCAAAAAACCTTTGTCCGTATTCTCATACAAGCAAAGGTTTTAAACTTATATGTCTTCTTTTGCCTACTTAACTACTGCCTGAAGAGAAGCAGCCGGTGCGTCATCCTTAACCTTTATTGCCACATACAAGTTAATGCAGGATAGGGCTGCAACAATGAAAAACAGATACTGTGCACCTACCATGCTCCAAACAATTCCTCCTAAGAAAGCACAGGTAATGGAAACAAAATGATCCATACTTTGCCCCAGGGTTAAGGAAGGCCTTAAGTCAGATTCTTTCACAAGAATGGATTTCAAATAAACAGTTCTCACCAGCCCCATCTGTATGGACATTTTATCTAATATAAACAACAGATATACAAACAGAACCGGAAGGCCTGCCCGTCCGAAGGTGTTGGAAATAAACCCTGCGCACAAAAGACCGTATATTAAATAGACGCCGATATAAGACAAGGCATCTATATATAAAAGCTTTTTGATCCCAAAACGATCCAGCCACCTGCCCACAGCAGGTATAAAGAAGATTCCGGCAAAGGAACCGATAATACCGAGAATTGCTAAAGTATCTGCTTTTTTGCTTAAAAGCTCAATTAACACCCAGGGCCCGTAGACCAGCATCATCTGTTTTTGCAGCCCAAACATTATTACCAGGATGTAGTAATAACGATATTCCTTTCTAAATATAAACTCGATCTTTCTGCTCTGTTTAATGGGATCTTTATTCACCCGTTCCAGAACAGACAGTAAAACCATCACCAGCGAAAAACAAACAGCCGCTATGATAAAAATCCATTTGATCTTGGCAGTAAAGCTGAAAAAGCCCATTCTGAAACCCATGAAAACCAAGACGCTTGAAAGCATTGCAAAGCCTGTTGAAATGCCTTTATATTGTCCCATTCGCTTCCCGACATTTCCGTCTTTTATAAGGGACATGCCGATACTATCCTGCAGCGGCAAGGTCAGATGCTCCCCCATAGAGTTGATAAAAATAAAAAAAAGCATAACCCCATAGGGCGGTGTTAAAAGCCCCAGTACCGTAATCCCGATAATGCTTAACACCTGTGCGATCATGGCGATACGAATATCCGATAAAAAAGACAGCCCCGTCACAATAAACAAGGACAGTATCCCCGGAAATTCTCTGGGAATTTCAATAAATCCCCTTTGATAAGTTGTTACGGAATATGCATCCTTAAAATAGTTGGACAGCACACTTGCGCTTAATCCGTTGGCTAACGCAATTAAAGCTATAATACATAAATAAATAAAAACGCTTCTATTCGTATTTGTTGTCTGTTTTTTCATAGAGTCTCCCCTTTTCACAAAATTCACTTCACTATATTGCCCATACACAGCTTATGTTTTTTCATGAGCCCTTTGTTCTCCTATTGCCCATGGCCGTTTCGGCAGTGTCCACTGCTTCCGTGATTATCATGGCACTCAGGTTCGTTATAATGCTTGGAGCCATGATGATGCGCATGATGGCCATTGCCGCTGTGTTCAGGCACACCGCTGCTGCCCTCTGAGCCGTGGTGTCGGTTGTGCCAATCCTCGATAAGTTTACTCAACAGCTGAACCATCTGCCGCTGTTCGTCCTCCGTTAAGCCGGAGAACAATTCCTTTGCTGTCTCTTGTTGATTGCACGTATATTCAGCCATAACCGCTTCACCCAGATCGGTAATTTCAACATCAACGCTGCGTTTGGTACCATCAGTTCTTGTCCGGCTGATAAGCCCCTTGCCTTCCATTTTGGTCAGCAATTCGCTTAAGGAAGCAGCGCGAATCTGCATAATGTCCAACAAATCACGCTGTGTAATTTTATCCTTTGATGCAAGGAGTGAAAGAACGCGCTGCTGGCTGGGATGAATTTTTGCGTTTTGATGATGCCCGCGGCTTAATGCGTGGGAACAGCGCAAAAATAGCGAGAATAGTTCTTCTGTCACAAGGTTCGGAGCTTCATTGGTAAAATCATTTTTATCCATTTGTACTCCTCCATAAAACTTCATATCAGGCACCTAATATAATTGAGAATATCACACTCATATTTGGGATGTCAAACATTATTTTAGGTACCTAATTTTAACTGGCTTAAATGTTTTTAAGCAGGTGATACCTAACAAATTCACTGTCTCAAAATCCCCTTTATAAAATACACACCAGTTATTGAAAACACAAGGCAATTCCTTTGCTTTTTGCAGCGTATCCACTTGAATTAAAGATAGAGGAACGCCATTCATTTCACAATGCTGTTTTATCATCTCAATGTTTGGACAGACATATGTGCATTGCATATCATAATAAATTGTTAGCTCTTTGCTTTCAATTTATTGGTTTTTAACATTTTGTGCAAACTTTGGCGTTGTTCCTTCAAAAGAAAGTGCAAGCAATTCATATCCATTATCGGTAGTATCAACAGCCTGAAAGCCGAACTTCTTCGCAAATGATTGGTCAGAAAGCCAAGATTTTTGCTTTTTTAACCCATTTCTTTAAAAAGGGGTACACTTTCCCCTATTACGGCTGCGGTTGCTTAATATACCATACTGCCTTATTGTTATTTACAAAAATGGAAGGACATGATACAATCTATATGACTAAAATAGTAATATAAGTCATACAGACAGGAGGGCGCAAATGCCGCGTTTTAGTGAAGCTGAAAAAGAGATTATTAAACAAAAATTGTTAAGTGAAGCCGAGCGATTATTTACGGTTTATGGGATCAAAAAAGTGTCTATTGACGAATTAGTGCAGGCCACAGGTATTGCAAAAGGTTCTTTCTATTCGTTTTATTCCAGTAAAGAGCAGCTTTTTATTGAAATTGTTTTTAACATGCAAAAAAAGATGTGGTGTGAAACGGATAAGTTTTTAAAGGCTCACTCTGATTTACCTTCAAGAGAGTTGGTGAAGCAGGCTTTTATTTGGATGTTTGAACAGCTTGACTGTTATCCGTTAATCCGAAAAATAGATAGAGATACGACGGAGTATCTTTTCAGAAAATTACCGAAAGAAGTAGTGGAAGCCCATACCCTTGATGATTTAATACAAATAAAGAATTTTGAAAATTATGGCGTAAGTTTTACCTGCGGTATTGAAATAGCGGCAAAAATTTTACAAATACTAGCCTTGGGATTTATTAATCTTAATCAGGAGAATGAGGCTGTTCGGATTGAGGTAATGAATACAGTTCTTAACGGCGTACTGAAAGAGATAGTAGGTGATAAAAATGATTAGCGTACAAAACGTTTTTTTGAAATATCCTGCCTCAAAAGCTGATACCATGCGGGGCATCAGCTTTGATGTAAAGCAAGGTGAAATATTCGGTTTTCTCGGCCCCTCCGGCGCGGGAAAGAGCACTTTGCAGAAAATACTGACAGGCGTATTGCGGAAGTACCGCGGCAGCGTCCGTGTTATTGATATTGAAGTCAAAAACAGGACAAATGCCTTTTATGAAAATATAGGCGTTGACTTTGAGTTTCCTAATTTCTATGGCAAGTTTACCGCGCTTGAAAACTTGAAATATTTTGCTTCCTTGTACTCCGCAAAGACGGCTGACCCTATGATGTTATTGGATAGAGTCGGTCTTCTGGACGACGCGGATAAAAAGGTGGGGAACTTTTCAAAGGGAATGAAAATGCGGCTTGGCTTTGTACGCTGCCTTATACACAATCCGAAGCTTCTTTTTCTTGACGAACCGACAAGCGGCCTTGACCCCGCAAACGCAAGAATACTTAAAAATATGATACTGGAACAGAAAAAAATGGGAAAAACCGTTATTTTAACCACTCACAATATGCACGATGCCGAAGAGCTTTGTGACCGCGTGGCCTTTATTGCAGACGGGAAAATTAAAGCGATGGACACCCCCCATTCACTGCGAAAAAGCGGAGGGGACGTAAAAGTAGAATATAGTTTTACCTCTGATGGGCGGGAAGCTAAAAATACTTGCTTGCTGGCGGAACTTGGAGCGTCGGCGGATTTTCAATTTGCATTAAAATACGGAACGCTCACAAGCATACATTCAAAAGAACAGACCCTTGAAGATGTTTTTATCACAATAACAGGCAGGTGTTTACAATGAGGTTTCTCTCCGCGCTTATAAATGACATACGTTATCAAATCAGATACGGTTTTTACTTTCTCTACGCTTTCATCAGCGCAGTCTATATAGCGGTGTTGTTTGTATGCCCGGATAAATATAAAAGAATTGCAGCGTCTATTATTATCCTGACTGATCCCTCAATGTTGGGGATGTTCTTCATTGGCGGTATATGGCTTCTTGAAAAAAGGGAGGGGCTTCATGAGTTTTGGGGGATTTCTCCGCTTCGCCCTCTGGAATATATATTGTCAAAAGCAGTATCGCTGTCAATCATTTCAACTTTATCGGCAACCCTTATTCATATTCTCGGTTTTCAAGAAACGAAGAACTACATGCTGCTGTCGGTCAGCGTATTTATAGGCTCCATGATTTTTACAATCATTGGATTGATAATGACGAGTTATGCCAACTCGGTTAATCAATATATGCTGATAGTCACACCCCCGGCCATACTTTTAACAATACCGTCCATACTCACGGCCTTTGGAATATCCTATCCCTTTTTTGATGTGCTGCCCGGTACAGCCCTATGGCGCATGATTGCCTGCTCGCTGGATATAAGTGATAAGCCTTCCATATGGTTATGGATTGTGCTTGCATTATGGCTGGGGATGATTCTTTATCTCGCAAACAAGCGTATTCCGGCCGCCATGCGGGTAGAAGGGGGCGAAAGAGTATGAAACAGACAATTAAACTATTCCAAATTGGATTAAGGCAAATTACAAAAGACGGTATGCTGCTCATACTTTTGCCTGCTCCCTTTTTCGTTGGTTCGATTTTTAAGCTTGCTGTCCCGTTTGTAAACAGCATTATGGAAGATTATATGCCTTTTTCGCTTTTGCCTTGGTATGGCCTTGTGGACGGTATGCTTGTCTGCTTAATGCCAATGATTACAGCGATGGTGTCCGCTTTCCTGCTCCTTGAAGAACGTGACGAGGGTATAAGCGCATTTTATAAAATAACGCCGATAGAGGGTTATTCTTATTTAGCAGCCCGTATCGGTATCCCGATGATATGGGCGTTTATAGTAACAATTATTTCTATGCTGCTTTTTAATATTTCAGCTTTATCCTTTGATGTCATTTTTTTAAGTTCGTTTATAGGCACTCTGACAGGGCTATTTATGGTAATGCTGGTTGTGTCGATAGCTGAAAACAGGGTTGAGGGGCTTGCCCTCTCAAAATTAATGGGAGTGAGCTTATTAGGGTTGGCAGCTGTATGGTTTATACCCGCGCCATATCATTTTTTCGCAGCGTTTTTGCCGTCGTTTTGGGTTGGAAAGCTTTTAATGGACGGAGTAAATCTTTTTACGTTCATATTTGGGATTGTATTATGCTTTCTTTGGATTGCTTTTTTCACAAGGAAATTTTTAAGTCGAATAGAGTAATTGTATAAAAAGCTTAATAGGTGTTGTTATGGAATACTCATCTGCTCCGCCTGTATTCTTGCTTATGCAGTTCACATTTATCTACCACTCCCAAACGGTCAATATTTACCTGTTCGATAAATTTGAAACCTAGCCGGTTCAGAATTCTGACGGTCGCAATGTTTTCCTTATCACTGGCAGCAACCAAACGGTCAATGCCCATTTGTTCGAAGAAAAATGCGACAGCAGAATCAGCAGCTTCGAAGCCATAGCCTTTTCCCCAGCTATCCCGGCAGTAGCCATAGAACAGCTCGTATCCTCCAAGTTCTTTTGAGGCTCTGCATCCACAGTAACCAATGTACATCATGGATGACTTTTCTACTACCGCAAATTCGATTCTATCTTCTGAATATGGTGTACTGCAATCCTCGCAAAAAAGCTTAAAGCGCTGCTCATAGGTAAGCGAAGTAACACCACCCGTAAAGCGTTTGGCGATTGGATCAGTTATCATCCCCCAGAACCGCTCATAATCTTCGATTCTGTGCTTTCTCAGCAATAATCTGTCAGTTTCAATTTTCATATAATACCTCACGTTATATATATTTTTACTGCACATAAACTATACTGTTCTGCCGGAACATAGAAACAATGTGAATTATATTAAAATCCACGTCTAATAAAATAAATGAAACACTCATTTCCATTATATCAAAGAAAACCTCTTGTTTCCCGGTTTCGGCAGTTTTTAAATCAAATTCCCATAAATATACTGCTTTGCATCTCAAATTTAGGAAATACTAAAGTTGAAGGAAAGGTGATATATTGTAAATGAGTCATTTTTATATATTTCTATTAACCCTCTTCATATTCTGTCAATCTGCAGCAACAGTACCTGCAAATAATAGACATCAACCTATGGCATGCGAGGAAAAATTAAAAATACTGGAACCGTCAGAACCAAAAACTATTTACGACTACGAAATACTTCCGGACAGGGATATCAGTAAATTTAAAGAGAAAGTTTTGCCTATTCCATTAGTTCAAAGAGAAGGAAGCAATATTCCCTTTGTAACAGTCTATAAAAACCTGAACTGGCAGAGGCCTGCTTATGATTCATTATGGCATAGCTCCAACTGGCGCTGGAGTAATGTCCCAACTAACATGTCTTACCAGCAGCACAGAGTTTTTGATTACGAGGGAGGAGGGTCCTGGTGGTATGACCTTTCAGGTCATTTAGCCCTGCCTGGGGAAGCAGGCGGTCCCTCTCCTATACATGAATTTGCTTTTACAATTAAGTATCCTCATGTTGTGAGGCTTATTGTTTTTAATTTTGATGTTAAGTCTATTAAGTATTACAAGAACCAATATACTGTTTCCGGAGAGCCATTGAGAAAAGGCTTAACTGTGGTAGATTTCAATACAGTAAATCTGCCTAAAAATAAAAAATTATTACAGCTTGCAACACCTGATGGTTATGAATTAGACTATTTAATCCTTAATTAAGTAAATACTCGACCCTCAATAACACAAATCCGTATTTTGAGAAATATGTGTCTTAATTTAGACAGTTTTTTAATCAATTCTTAAATAAAAACAGCTTGAACAAGTACCATGTAGATAACTGTACCTACCCCAATGCTCAGAAGAGTATTTTCCTTCCAATAATGAAGCAAAATAATGAAAATGATAGCTACTGCCTCTGGAATCCCATATGCATGGCTTTTAAAATTAACGCTTTTAAGACAATATACAACCAACAAACCGATAGCAGAATAAGGCAAAACTTGTCCAAGATAACTGATATATGAATTATTTGACTTAGTACCTTGAAATATTATAAAGGGCAAAAACCTTGTTATAATTGTACCAATAGTTACCATGCAAATAATAATAAAAGTTTGAATAGGTGTTAAAGTCATTGTACTCTCCCCTCCGCCAGCTCTTGCTTTTCTGCATATTCTTTTCGGGATATTGTCAATACTGCCAATATAGCAATCATGGAAGGAATAATGAAATTACTTTGTCCGAAAACAACCAAACAAATAATAGAACATAAAACACCGATTACTGCTGGTTTGTGGTCTTTCTGAGTTTTCCATTGTCCTGCGAATATTACAACAAAAAGTGCAGTTAACACAAAATCAAGACCTTTTGTATTAAATGAAATCATAGAACCCAGCAGTCCGCCAAGGGTTGAACCGAATACCCAATAGCTATGGTCAAGCAGAGTAATGAAAAACATAAACCAGTTCCGGTTTACTCCTTCCGGCGGCTCTGTTGAACAGGCAATAGAAAATGTTTCATCACACAGGCCAAAGATAAGATATGGTTTTAATTTACCAGTATCCTTGTATTTATCCAGCATTGAAATGCCATAAAATAAATGCCGAGCATTTACCATTAATGTCATTAGCAATGCATAAACAGGATTAAAAATTGATGTGAGAAAAGTAATTGCCACATATTGTGCTGAGCCTGCAAATGCCATAAAGCTAAACAAAACTGTCCAACCAACACCATAACCCTTGCTGTTCATTAGGATACCATACGCAATGCCTAAGAAAGTAAACCCGGTAAACACAGGAATAGTATGGGAAAAGGCCGCTTTTAATGCTTTAATTTTTTCTTTCAAATTTTTCACCCCACTAAACTTCATCAACGGGTACATAGACAGTTCTTTTCTCTATCCCCATAACCATGCTTGTTTCAACACTGCTGATTGTAGTATTCTGCATCAATGAATCAATTATAAAGTCCCTATAACTCTCCATATCTTTTGCTACAATCTTAAGCAGATAATCGTGGCTTCCTGTAAGTGTGTAGCACTCTTGAATCTGCGGAAGTCTATTTACATCCTCTAAAAATGAATGTATTGTTTCCCTATTTAGAGGGGATAAGTTCACAAGAACAAATGCAAGGACTTCCATTCCCAGCTTCTTCTCGTCAACAATAGTAGCAAATTTTTTTATAATACCAGCTTCTACTAAGTTCTTTGTTCTTGCAAGGCAAGCCGATGGTGAAAGTCCAATTTTTTTTGATAAGTTTAGGTTTGATATTGAAGCGTCTTTCTGTAATTCTCTTAAAATTGCTTTATCACTATCATCAAGAACAATTGCCATATTATATTCTTCCTTTCTTATGAATTCTCTAATTATGTTTTGCATATAAGATATATTACCATATTTAATTTTGTATGTAAATAAAAAATACGTATTTAATGCAGCAATATAAAAGGAATGGAGAATATAATTTATACATTCACCATTCCGCAATAATTCACTTAGAGTATTAAAATTTAAGTCATCCCCTCCTTTTTCATGCTGATAAGCTCCTTATACCCTGCGGCTTTGCGGAAGGACGAGCAGGGCGCTGACCGATGTGAGCAGCAGGAGTGCAATCCCGGAAACGAAAAACCACAACGATACTCCCCTGCTTTCGGCAACCGGGCCTGCTATGAGCAACCCCAAAGGCATAGTAGCTGAACTGAGGCTTCCGATAAGAGAAAAAGCACGTCCCATCTTATCCGGATCGATGGTTTCCTGCATATAGGCGATATAAGGGATGTTGTACAGGTTGCTGCTGGCTCCGAGCAGCGCGCACAACGCTGCGAACACCCAGAACCAGACCATCTTTGCAGGCAGCAGGCCGCATAGCAATGAGGATGCTCCCATGCCCAAAAGCCCCAGATGGATAACCGGAAACTTGTTTTTGATGGTGCCGAACTTTCCCAGGATTAGAGCACAGAGCATCATACCCGTTGCATATCCAAGGTTGACCATGCTGGCATGCCAGGCGTCGGCCCGGAAATAGCCGCTGGTCATGAGAGGATAAAAAGTGGACAGAGGCGCGTAAAATACCATGCCAACAAGCGTGGCCGCCGTTACGATAAACAGCTTTCTGTCCTGGCAGATAGCTGCCGCTCCCTCCTTCATTTCATGGAAAAGCTGCGGCCTTTGTTTTACCTGCCGCTCCGGGTCGGGTATTTTGACAACTGCCACCGTGGCGCTGGCTATGAGCGCGCCTACCAAATCGGACAGCAATATGATCCAAAGGGGCAATGCTGTATACATGGCCGCACCCAATACCGGCCCCAGCAAAAAGGCGCCCGATTGCATGAACTGGCTCCACCCGTTGGCACGCACCAATTCCTGCTGCGGCACCAGCATTGGTACCGCTGCTTGAATAGCCGGAGTGTGAAACACAGTTCCCACCGCCCTGATGCCCAGCACCATGCAGACCGACCAGTAGGGCGGATTGCCGAACAGGAAGAAAAAGGCGAAAACAAGGGCCACCAGTCCAATGAAAAGGTCTGCTGCTATAATGACGGTTTTTCGGTTGATGCGGTCGACCCACACGCCTGCAAAGGGGCCGAGAACCAGCTGTGGCAAAAAGGCGAATACGCCCGCAATTGACATCATGATAGGCGATGCCGTTTCACTGGCCAGCCACCAGATCAGGGAAAACTGCACGGCGGCGCTGCCTATGAGGGATACCGTCTGGCCGCCGGCTATGGTGAGGAAATCACGCTTCCACTTATTCTGTTGATTTTTGTTTTTCTTCATAGCATTTTCTCCAGGTTTAAGGTTATAGTATTTTTAGAATTTAAACTTTATGCGATAATACATTAGTGATGATTTCCGGTATGGTAACACCATTTCGCTATTTCGGCGATAAGTAGTAGCGGTAACGGCTTGCTGTACGGAAACTGAACCGCGCCTTTGCTTGTTTTATATTCCGCGAGCTTCTCGCTGAAATGATCAACAGCCTTATCGCCTGGATACAGCCCGATATGCTTTTTGAATGCCGCAAAGTGGATTATATTCTGTTTATGCCAGTAAGTTGGCATACTCCACGAGATACGCTCTTCTGCATCAGGGAGTGCGGCATGGAGCGTATCCCGCACCTGACTTAACAGCGGCCGGACATCCTCCGGCTGCGCGGCAATATAGGCATCAACCGTTTTCGGCGGCTCGCCGCAGTAATGGTCTTGATTTGTGTTCTTGAACTCCCGTCCGCATTCAGGACATTGCCACATAGTGTATTTACCCCGCTTTCAATAATAATAGGTGCTTTTGATGTTAGTGTCCACCCAATAAATTGTAATTCATAAATATCACAGATTATAATTGTTCTATATTTCTATTTCAAATCCATATTCACGCAATACAAAATCATCAATTCTTTCTTCATAGATTCCATCAACACGCTTAAATCCATTTTTTAAATATAAATTTATTGCCGGTTTATTTATATCTACAACAAATAATCTCAAATATTTAGCACCCTTCTGTTTTGCTAGTTTCAAAGCATTTTTGAGCATTAACCCGCCTATTCCTTGTCTTAAATAATCCACATTAACCCCAAAACGATCTATATATAATGCCTTTTCTTTGACATTTTTCCATTTTAAATGATCTTCGCCGGCATTTGATTCGCATAAAGCAAATGCGGCTGCTATGTCATTATCCTCAGTTAATATATAAAGGCTTTTATTATCGATATCATCTTGAAAAAATTCACAGGGATAAATTTCATCCCAAATCCGCATGTTGTTTTTATTCATATTGTCGATTATTTTTTCATACATCGTTTTAAGCCGCGGCAAATCATTCTTCTTAGCCAATCTTAAATCCATATTAATTCACCTCTTCAAGGGGATTTTGTCAACTCTATAATGGGTCTTATCTAAGATAAATTACATTGTGCTTTATCTGACCTTCAAATTCCAATTCGTACTATATAAGAGTAGAGATTTTCAATAATCTTTACTCTCTATTTTTTGTTATGATGAGTTTGATTGGCTGACGTAATTTCCTATTGGGACAACACGCCCGAAGATAAACTTG